>NZ_NHNG01000474.1:0-9105 GCF_002287155.1 Arsenophonus sp. ENCA | reverse complement strand
TCCCTGCTGACAGTTGAACGAGAAAGCCCCAATTCTCTAGCAATAGTGGCCTGAGTAACACCGTCAATTATTCGTTTTTCGATATAAAAACGCTCATGTAAGTTCAAATGTTTTCCCTTCATACAACAGTATCTCTTATGGGGTCATTACAGTAATTTTATCTATGTATGACCAAGGATTTACTTTGTTGCATTTCGTTTGGGAATTGGCGGGTTTGGTATTCCGGTGCAATATATTGTTGCACTTTGGGGATTAGAGAGTAAATTTGGTGAAGTTCAAGGACAAGAAGATGTGATTTTCGCCTTAGTCACTTTGTCCTTTGAGGGCCGCCGAGAACTTTTTTTTTAGTAAGCAACTGATGGCCGCACTCAAAATTATGGATAAAGGCTATGTGTCGAAAAACCAGCGTTTAAAAGGCTCTTGGGCCGGTGCAATGGGACAAACTCAGTTTATGCCCACCTCTTATCTATAATATGCTATAAATGGTAGTGGTAAAGGTCAGATTGATATCTGGCACAATAAAGCAGATGTTTTTGCTTCAATTGCCAATTACCTTAGGTATGAAGGTTGGCAAACTTATTTACCTTGGGGCACACAGGTTAAGTTACCAATAGGTTTTGATGTTGGTTTCGCAGGGATAAAGAAAAAAGGAAAATCGGTAGAACAATGGAAAAAGCTTGGCATAGAAGTTCCTGTGATGGCTGATTTGCCGTTAACTACACAGACTTGGTTAATTATTCCAAAAGATCCGCAAGGCAGGATCTATCTGGTGACCGATAATTTTCGCACCATTATGCACAGGAATCGTTCTTACTATTTTTCATTATCTGTCTGTTTAATGGCTGACAGTATTGCTCAACAAATATAATAAATTGAGTATAAGCAACAATAAATAGGAGTAAGACTATGTATCAACACCATGATTGGCAGGGCGCTTTGCTGGATGTATCTGCTAATAAAGTGGTTTGTGTAGGCAGTAATTATGCCGAACATGTGCAAGAAATGAACGCAAAGCAGCATAAAGAGCCGGTCATTTTCATTAAGCCGGAAACTGCGCTTTGTGATATCACTCAACCTATTTTATTGCCAAAAGGGCTAGGCACAGTACATCATGAAATCGAGTTAGCTGTTTTGATTGGCACGACGCTGAAACAGGAAAATGATCAAGAGAGAATTAAATCAGCAATTAAAGGGTTTGCCGTGGCACTTGATTTGACTTTACGTGACTTACAGCAAACATTAAAAGCATCTGGCCAGCCATGGGAAAAATCCAAAGCTTTTGATGGTGCTTGCCCAATATCCGGATTTATTGCTGCTCATGAGTTTGGTGACCCGCAAAAAGCGAGCTTAAGTTTATTGGTTAATAACGAAATACGACAGGAAGGAAACACTGCCGATATGCTGACAGCCATATTACCGTTGATCAGTTATATATCGCGGTTTTTTACTTTACGCCCTGGCGATGTTATTTTGACAGGCACACCCAAAGGTGTTGGCCCACTAAAAGTGAACGACGAGCTTACTCTTCATTTAAACGATCGAATTTTAAAAACACGAGTTATCTAATAAGAGGATTTTTATTTTATATGTCTCAGTCTTTTTGGCAGCGCAAAACGTTAGAACAGATGACCGATGAAGAGTGGGAATCATTATGTGACGGTTGCGGGCAATGCTGTATGCATAAGTTACTGGATGCCGATACCGATGAAATTTATTTCACCAACGTGGCATGTGATCAATTAGATCTTAAAAGCTGTCAGTGCAAAAACTATGCAAAAAGATTTCGTTATGAACCAGATTGTATCAAATTAACAAGGGATAATTTGACTACCTTCCGTTGGTTACCTAACACCTGTGCTTATCGTTTAATTGCTGAAGGAAAACCGCTACCAGCTTGGCATCCACTAAAAACTGGTTCAAAATTAGCCATGCACCAAGCTAAAATATCCGTTCGGCATATTGCGGTTAGAGAAATTGAGGTGATGGATTGGGAAGATCATATTATTAATACCCTTTGATTCTAGAGAAAAAAATGGAAAACCATTATTTAGAACAACATGTCAGATTAGCTAATGTTAATGATATTGCATCACTTTTTGCTATTCGAACCAGTGTAAAAGAAAATCACCTTTCCAAAAAACAACTCATTGATAAAGGAATTACACCTGACGCATTACGCGATATTTTGTCTGCGTCACCTTGTGCCTGGATTGCGGAAATAGCTGGCAATCCTATCGGTTTCTCTATGGTGGATATGGAACAAGGCAGTATTTTTGCTTTATTTGTTCGTCCTGAGTTTGCCGGGTAAGGTTTTGGCAAAATTTTATTAACCAAAGATGAAACGTTTCTTTTCCAACAATATAAAAAAATTTGGTTAACGACTGATGCTGCGAGTCGTGCCTGCGGTTTTTATCAAAAACTGGGTTGGTTGCCGGTTGAAAATTTGCAAAATGGAGAAATACGACTGGAAAAGTTGATTAATTAATATTATTAACTTGATTATTTTATTAGTCATCTAAAATTGGTCAATAGTATTCGTTGTGATGGCTAATTCACTTAAGTTACCTAAGAAACCAATTAGCAATTATGGCGGTTATATTCAGTAATCGACAACTGGAAGTTACTAGGCCGTTGGCGCCAGTTGCTGGCAGTATTTCACTTTGGATTATTCATTGGTTAATTAGTGATAGTTTTGTGCCATAAGCGCCCTAAAGCACTCATGGCAATCAGCTGCTAGAAACCCTAGCAATAAATATTGTCTTAATGTTAAAGATTAACCTTCAATTTTACTAGCACACGGCTCTCCTTGAGCAATCTGTTTAATATTTTGTAGGGTTGTTTCGCTAATGTTATTGAGCGCTTCTTCGGTTAAAAAAGCTTGGTGTCCAGTGAATAGGACATTATGGCAGGCAGATAAGCGGCGAAAAACGTCATCTTGGATCACATCATTTGATTTATCTTCGAAAAATAACTCACGTTCATTTTCGTATACATCCATCCCTAAGGCGCTAACTTTTTGTTGTTTTAGTGCTTCGATTGCTGCATTAGAATCAATTAAGCCTCCACGGCTGGTATTGATCACCATAACCCCATCTTTCATTTTATTGAAGGATTGTTCATTGAGTAAATGATGATTTTCCTTTGTTAATGGACAATGGAGGCTAATAATATCGGCATGCTTTAATAAAGCATCTAAATCAACATACTCAGCACCAAGCTCTAATGCTGCTTCACTGGGATATGGATCATAGGCAAGTAGTTTCATACCAAAACCTTTAAGAATAAGTAATGTTGCTAAACCGATTTTACCGGTACCGATAATGCCAGCAGTACGATTATGCATGTTAAAACCGGTTAATCCTTCCAATGAAAAATTGGCATCCCGAGTACGTTGGTAAGCGCGGTGAATACGTCTATTTAGACAAAGCATTAAACCTACGGTATGTTCAGCGACAGCCTCGGGAGAATAAGCAGGTACGCGTACAACTTGAATAGCCAATTTTTTTGCCGCAACTAAATCGACATTATTAAATCCGGCACAACGTAAAGCTAAAATTTTAACATCCAGCTTTGCAAGCTCTTTAAGTACTGCTTGACTGGCATCATCATTAACAAATATACAAACCGCATCAGCACCTGCAGCATTTTTAGCAGTTTGCGGGGTGAGTGGAAAATCAAAGTACTCGATATCAAAATTAAAATGACCCTGTTTATTAATTTGATCGAAATGAATGCGGTCGTATTGTTTTGTACTATAAGAAACGACTTTCATTGGAGGTTCCAATATAAAATGAGTATAACTTTTGCACCTATAGCGATAAATGTGCTTAGTGTTAATAGAATGGCACAAATAGAGGATTATATGAATCGATGGATAAAAATTTGTTGATAACATCGCTAACGTAGTTGTGTTGTAAATCTATTAATAAGATGGATCAATATTAAAGATCCATTATTATGGTTTTAATGAGGTTGATTAAAACAAAGGAATAGTAGAGTGCCTAAATTAATAAAATATATTATTTTGCTATTCATAATCTTGTTTTTTATTGTTATCACCAGTTGGTTTTCAATCCCGCATTGGTTACCTAGAGTCAGTCAATTATGGCTACCCAAAGGTGCAACATTGTCAATGACGTTACCAAAAATCACCGGCCAAGGGATTGTTGTAGCCGATATGAAAATCGCACTAGGCAGCTGTGAATGGGTCAAGGTGGATCAATTAACTGTTTCTTCGGCAACTAAATGGCCAACAAAATGGATAATTCATGCTCAATCGTTAGTGAGTGACAATAATTGCTTATCCCAGTTAACAGACGATCAAGCTACACAATCTGAAATAGATATAAAACAGATCATAACCTCAATCCCGTCAATGGAATTAATAATTGAGCAACTTGTTTTACATCCCTGGCCATTTTTGGCTGGCAAACTTCAGTTACAAGTAAGCCAAAGTCATCACTTGCACATCGATTATCAAGGTGAAAATGTACAATTTTTGGCACGAACGACCACGGCAGATTATTTCAATATAGAGCATATGTTTCTTCGGCTGAATGAAGATACGGTTAATTTAACCGGTAATATCGCGTTACCATTGAGTTCGACATTAATTCCCCAACAAGGAAAAGTTGACGCGACTTTAACGACTAATCGCTATGCTAAACCGATAGTTGCGCAATTAAATTGGGTAAATCGCTCAGGGACTTTACAGCTAACAGAACAACAGTCTCAAATGCCATTCCTCTTTCTGCCCTTGCAATTAGATGACCAGTATTTGACTATTAAGCAAGGAAACTGGCGTTGGCAAAATGGTGATCAATTATTATCAGGAAAAATCGATCTTCGTCTGGCTAATTGGCGTGATAATTTAGCTGATATGCGTATTAGTGGCCGCGCTAATATGCTGACGACGGGTGGGGAAGGCAAAGCTAATTTAGTGCTGACTGTTGAGCAGGGTAAATTAGATTGGCTAAATAGCCATATTCCATTGCAATTAATGGGACAGGTTAAAATTAATGATCTGATTATTGATATGCGAACCCCAACCCTGATTTTAGGTCCATTGCTCTCTCCGCGTATTACTTTTTTACCATCATCATTAATTAGAATGTATGGCAAGATAAATAAAACATTAACGCTTAATGAATTACGTCTACCGTTAGCGGGAACTTATTTGACGGCACAAGGGGTAACTGGGCGTTTGCAGGCAATTGCTGATACAACTGACAGTTATTGGGGTAAGGTAAAATTACATTTTGATGGACAAGCCAATAATTTTAAACCAGATCAAGGTCAATGGCGATGGCGTTATTGGGGCCATGCACAATTACCCCCCCTTAATGCCAATTGGGATCTTAGCGGTGATGGTTACTGGATTAACTCTTTATTGGTGGTAAACAGATTGAATACCGGATTTGATAAAATTCAGTATGGGATGGTTAATATGTTTCATCCCCGTTTAACGCTATCAAAACCCTTAAAATGGCAACGTGATGCTAAGCGCGCTAATTTTACTGGTGAGCTTATTTTACGTACTAATCGAATACAGTTTGGTCAAGAGAGCTTTTTACCAGCAACCGCGATCACAGCTAAAGTAACTGGTCGCAATCCAGCAGATTTCCAATTATCCGGAGCACTATCAGCGCAACAAATAGGTCCAATTCTATTTTTTATCCGTTGGGATGGTATACGCTTAAGAGGAAATGCGCGTTGGCAAAATCAGAGTGTATTAGCTTTTCAATCGTTGATCCCTGCAGATTTGGCTATCACCTTGCGAGAAGGTAATTTTTATGCTCAAGCTGCATTTTCTGTGGCGCAAGGCCAAGGGGTGATTGCTGGTGGCCATTGGTCGGTTACTAATGCTGGATTGTGGTTAAAAGATGGTAGTGTTGATGGGATTGATTTTATTTTACCCTGGCGTTTACAAAATAGTCGCTGGCAGCTGGGAACCAAGTCACCGATCCAAATTAGGATCAAACAGGTAAAAAGTCTGTTTGATATGCGTAATATAACGGCTGATCTTTATGGCTATTATCCAGCTAGCGCACAATTCCCTTTAGTGTTACGGGCAGTTAATGTTGATTTGTTAGGCGGCGCTGTTAGGTTAGCTAAATTACGTTGGCCGCAAATAGCGCCAGCCATACTCACTATTGATCGAATAGATTTAAGTCAATTATTAACTCGCCTTAGAACCACGACTCAGGTTGCGATGTCAGGAAAAATAAGTGGTCAATTACCTTTCTTCCTGAATAACCCGGATTGGATTGTGAAAGAAGGATGGCTAGCAAACTCAGGCAATATTACCTTAAGATTAGGGAAAGAGTTAGTGGATTCTATCGGTGAAAATAATTTATCGGCTAGAGTTGCTATGGCCTGGTTACGTTATTTGGAAATAAATCGTAGCCAAACCGAAATTAGTCTAAGTAATCTGGGGGATATCACGCTCAATGCTCAAATTCATGGCGTTAATCCTTTAGAAAGCAAAAATCGGCAAGTTAGATTAAATTACCGCCATCAAGAAAATATCTTTCAATTGTGGCGCAGTCTACAATTTGCTAATAATTTAGGTGATTGGTTAGAAAAAATATTTCGCTAAAAAAAGGTGAAAATCAGTAATGAAAAGGCAAATTTGGTATATGCTGATCTTATCAGTGGCATTTTTATTAACAAGTTGTGTTCGGTTAGAGGTGGCAACACCGGATAAGCCAATAAATATTAATATGAATGTCAAAATTGAACATGAAATTAAAATTAAAGTTGATCGCCAGGTTGAGGGGTTACTAAAAAATAATAGTGATCTTTTTGGATAACAGATGACATGATGAAAAAATACATTTTACCTTTTTTATTGATATTAATGAGTGTTGTTGTCAGTTTTTCCGCCTTGAGCTTGTCAATTAGCGAAGCTAAGCAGCGTGGGCTGGTCGGCGAAACCTTAACCGGTTATCTGGCAGCAGTGGCGAAAGATAATGCTGAAGTGAACGCATTGGTTAACAGCATTAATCAGGCTCGTGAACAAAAATATGCCGAAATTGCGCAAAGTAATCAACTTAAGACTGAGCAAGTGGCCAAAATTGCCGGCCAAAAATTAATAGATGGAGCGAAAAAAGGTGAATATGTATTAGATATTAATGGTCGCTGGACACAAAAATAAGATACTATAGCACTCTATTATTTTGGCAAAGAAGAGTATGTGTCAGTGACATCGTGTTTTGATGGTCAACTCAGCAAATATGCCCCTTCAGTAAGGTCTAATTAAACGTGAACTCTGATTTAATAGCATTATATGCTGATATTGGAAAGCTATTATTGCGTGATCAATTGTTATTAAAAAAACGCTTAGCAGGGATAAAGAAAATAAAAAATGAAAAATCCCGCCAATCGGTTATTGAATTAGTTAAAACAGATATTGCTGCCGGGCAGAAAAAAATTGCTCAGCGGCAAAGCGCTCTTCCAGTAATTATTTATCCAGAAAATCTCCCTGTTATTGAAAAAAAACAGGCAATTTATCAAGCGATCCGTGATCATCAAGTGGTTATTATTGCAGGTGAGACGGGGTCGGGCAAAACAAACCAGATCCCAAAAATTTGTTTAGAGCTTGGCCGAGGGATAAAAGGCTTAATTGGTCATACCCAACCTCGTAGGTTGGCTGCGCGCTCAGTTGCTAACAGGATCGCTGAGGAACTTAATATCCCTTTAGGTAGCGCTGTTGGTTATAAAGTCCGTTTTAATGATCAGGTAAGTGATAATACGTTCATTAAATTAATGACAGATGGAATTTTATTAGCAGAATTACGTAATGATAAATTATTACTGCAATATGACACGATAATTATTGATGAGGCGCATGAACGCAGCTTAAACATTGATTTTATTCTGGGCTATTTACGCCAATTATTACCTAAACGCCCTGATTTAAAAGTTATTATCACCTCAGCGACCATCGATCCCGAGCGTTTTTCCCAACATTTTGATCACGCGCCGATTATTGAGGTATCAGGAAGAACTTATCCAGTAGAAGTTAGATATCGGCCAATTATTGGTGACAGCAACGATAGTCATCGTGATCAGCTTGATGGCATAATCGATGCGATTGATGAATTAAGTCAACATGCTATTGGCGATATTTTGATTTTTATGAGTGGTGAGCGTGAGATCCGCGTTACCGCCGAAGCATTAAATAAGCTGAATTTAAAACATACTGAAATATTACCGCTTTTTGCTCGTTTATCTAACAGTGAACAAAACCGTATTTTTCAATCTCATCCAGGCAGAAGGATCGTATTAGCGACCAATGTGGCAGAAACCTCATTGACCGTTCCTGGTATTAAATATGTGATTGATACCGGTTATGTGCGCATTAGCCGTTATAGTTATCGCACAAAAGTACAGCGTTTGCCAATTGAACCAATTTCACAAGCTTCGGCTGAACAGCGTAAAGGGCGCTGTGGCCGCGTCTCTGTAGGGATCTGTATTCGCTTGTACTCGGAAGAAGATTTTTTAGCTCGTCCGATGTATACCGATCCTGAAATTTTACGTACCAATCTGGCTTCGGTTATTTTGCAGATGATGGCGATTGGACTAGGTGATATTAATCAATTTCCTTTTATTGAAATGCCTGATAAACGTAATATTCAAGACGGCATTCGATTACTCGAAGAATTAAACGCTATTGCTAATAAAACCGCTACTGGTGGCGATTATCAACTGACAGAAATTGGTCGTCAGTTGGCACAATTGCCGCTCGATCCACGTTTGGGACGTATGGTTTTAGAGGCCAGAAGGCATGGATGTGTGCGAGAAATTATGGTGATAAGTTCCGCGCTTTCTAGAGGCTGTCGCAAAAGGGGTGGAATTTTTTTTTCAACAATATCCCACCGTGCAGATTTTCTCTTTTTCTGATTTTAGTTTGTACAAATAATAGACTGAAAATCATCCATAATATCAGAGCAACCGCTCTTGATAAGTTATAGGCCATTGCATGCAGGGTAAATTCGAGCTTTACCGCTAATAATCCCTTACGCCGGAAACGTTCCAAACCCTGAATTCCCCGCAATGCTGAAAACACAGGTTCAACCATGCTCTTTCGCTGATTCAAGATTT
>NZ_NHNG01000312.1:0-2428 GCF_002287155.1 Arsenophonus sp. ENCA | reverse complement strand
AGCACCCACGACAGTCAGCATTTCGAAAGGGTCATTGACAAGGCCAACACCAATCGCAATATCTACGCCGACCGAGGCTATCCCTCTGCGGAGCGGGAAGCTTGGCTGAAGGCAAACGGCTATAGGAGCCAGATTCAGCGTAAAGGCCATCGAAACAAACCGTTGTCCAAGACTCAGCAAGGGCGAAACCACAGGATTGCAAAGACTAGGGCACGGGTTGAACATGCATTTGCGGCGATGGAACAAATGGGTAGAAAACTGATCCGCACCATTGGACAGGTGCGCGCTAATTTTGCCATGACGATGATGGCAGCATGTTACAACCTAAAGCGGTTGGCGTACTTCCAGAGCGCGTGCATCGTGGCTTTCTGACGCCCAGAATGGGTCAAATGGCCCTAGCCAGGGCAATGTGCGATAGAATCAGTAGCGTGATAATCAAAAAAAATCTAATTATTTAGAATGAAAGCCAAGGGTTAATTGAAAATCTTGAGTTTTTCGAGGTGCCCATCTCTAAAACGGTCGAAAATACGTCTGATGAAAAATAACAGCGTAATTCCGTTGCACTGATGGAAACAAAAGTAGCCCGACATTTATCAACTACTTTAGCTGCAAATATACCACACACCAGCATCCACAATATATTTAGCGACCGGAACTGCCGCTAAAAATTAGTGGCGGTGAGATACAAAGATGTCAAGTTAAATATATTAATAGCGACAGACTAACCCTCATTACGTCACCACAAAGCCCATTCCCACAATTCAACATTCTCCGACTGCTCGCCGTCATGACATACGGCGCAGTGGCTTGATTTTAGCAGAGGTCATTATGACAACCATCACATTATCTGATTGGAATCGACGTAACTTAAAACACGAACTGCGGGACATTCTGCTTGAAACGATAAAAAAGCGAGGTTTGAAATAACGCTATGAAAAGTGAAAATGATATTATTTCTGACGATGAACTTGAAAAGATAACAGGTTTTCAACTTCCCAACAAACAAGTGGAAAAATTAATTGAGGCTGGAGTATGGTTTGTAAAAAATCGTGATGGTAAGCTTCGTACTACATGGTACCACTTTAATCATCCACTTAAATTTAGGACAGCAAATTCAACATCTGAGCCAGACTGGGGAGCAATGAAAAATGGGAAGACCACGTAAAAATCCTGATGACGCAAAGCTTCCAAAACGCGTATCCCGCGGACGTAGCGCATTTGAATATAAACATAAAAACGGTGAAACAAAACGCCTTTGTCCGTTAAGTGCAAGCTATGCCGAGGTGTGGGCGGCTTACGAAGAGTATATGAAGGAGATTGAAGGTAATACGCATGGTGATACCTTTGAAAAACTGATTAATCAATTTTTTGAATCTGCTGATTTTAACGCATTGAGTAAACACACAAGAACAGACTATGCAAAATACGCTACTCGGGTAAAAAAACCCTTTGGTAAAATGCCCCCTGATGACATTAAACCTCCGCATATTCGGAAGTACATGGATATACGCGGAGCAAAAAGTCAAGTTCAGGCCAATCGGGAAAAAGCTTTTTTGTCACGGGTCTTTAGGTGGGGTTATGAGCGCGGACTAGTGGCTATAAATCCATGCCAAGGTGTTCGCCAGTTTAGCGAAAAACCCCGCGAACGGTATATAACCGACGAAGAATACAACGCGCTATACCAAGCCGCTGATATTTTAGTCAAAGTCGCAATGGAAATTTCATACTTATGTTGCGCACGCCAAGGTGATGTTCTTTCGCTTCGCCGTGAGCAAATTATGAATGAGGGCATTTTCATCTGCCAAGGAAAAACGGGGGTAAAGCAAATAAAATCATGGTCGCCCAGGCTTCCGGCAGTGGTAAAGCTTGCATCAACACTTCCCGTCCGTGCAGGAATCGTTTCAACTTTTGTACTATACCAACCTGACGGCGGTCGATACACGGCTAGTGGGTTAAGTAATCGGTGGAGAGCCGCGAAAGCCTTAGCCAAAAAAGATAATCCGGATCTTAATTTCGATTTGACGTTTCACGATTTAAAGGCAAAGGGGATAAGCGATCTGAGCGGCTCGTTACAGGAAAAACAGGCTATATCGGGGCATAAAAATATTGGCCAGACGGCCAGGTACGACCGCAAGTTTAAGGTGGTACCGACGGTAGACGGCCAGAATACAAAGTCAAATTAAGCGCTCAAAGTGTTCAGAATATTCATTCCAACTAAGCGCTATCTCTTTGCTATTTTCACTACCTTCTTAGGTTTTAGTATTCTGAAATTAGCACATAAATAATTGATTTTATTAACTCAGCAACTGTCTTGACCAACAAAATTACGTAGTAACCTGATGGTAGGATTCATCCCATTCTTCGTTCTTTCTGAGCATCGCATTCAGGATGGTCAACAGTTTGCGCATGCAGGCAACCAGAGCGACTT
>NZ_NHNG01000333.1:0-2440 GCF_002287155.1 Arsenophonus sp. ENCA | reverse complement strand
GGCATTTTGACGACAATACTGAGTTGGATTTAATCCGGAATATTCTTGAGCTTCAATGATAGCTCGCCATTTCTCGTCTGTACGGTAAATTCCCATCTAATATTTCTCCTTAATTGTTAGCGTCGAACATCATGACAAATTAGGAGAAGTGAAAAAATGTGGGGATTTAACGACGCTTACACTTAACGGCTTTGATAGCCGTATTATTTCATTATATTCTAGAGGGTTAACAACCCGCGACATCCAGTCACACTTCAAGGACGTCTATGGCGTTGATGTTTCTGCTGGCTTCATCTCTCAGGTGACCAATGCAGTGATGGATGAAGTTAAGCGCTGGCAGCAACGTCCGCTGGATGCTCTCTATCCCATTGTTTATTTGGACTGTATTGTCGTTAAAAGCCAGGACTGCGGTGCCGTAGCCAATAAGTCTGTTTACTTGGCGCTTGGCGTCAACACTCAGGGAGAAAAAGAACTGCTGGGGCTATGGATAGCCAAAACTGAGGGCGCTAAGTTCTGGTTATCGGTGATGACAGAACTGAGGAACCGTGGGCTACAGGACATCTTCATCGCTTGCTGCGACGGTCTTAAGGGCTTTCCTGACGCAATTGAAGCTGTTTATCCGCACACCCGGGTTCAGCTCTGCATCGTGCATCAAGTGCGGAATTCGCTGCACTATGTCGGCTGGAAAGAACGCAAGGCCGTGGCTGCTGACCTTCGCACCATCTACAGTTCTGCAACGGCAGAGGCGGCAGAATGCGCGTTGGATGCCTTCGCGGCCAAATGGGATCAGCAGTTCCCCACGATAAGTCAGTCCTGGAAAAACAATTGGGAGCGGCTTATCGTCATTTTTGACTTTCCACCGGAGATCCGTAAGGTTATTTACACTACCAACGCGATAGAGTCGTTAAATGCTTCATTGCGCAAGATAACGAAAACCCGGCGGATATTTCCAACAGATGACTCGGTACTTAAACTGCTCTATCTGGCGTTGCATAATATTTCCGCCAAATGGACCATGCCACTCAGAGACTGGAAACCGGCTATGAGCCAATTCATGTTGATGTATGGAGAACGAATCTCCAGTTAAGCGATGGAGCCATTTACACAAAAAAATTTACAGACCCTCATCCTGCCCTGCATAGGCTTCAACTATCGTTGATAACCCCATGATAGTCTGCAAACTTTAAAACTTTTCCCAACAAATCCTTTGCCACACAAAGCGTATCACGCTCATAAAATGAGCGAGGTAAAATAGTATTACTCGACACAGATTAATCCATCAGCGCATTGATCTCAGCATCAGACAGCCCCGTCGACATTTTGACAATCGCCCGATCAACGCCGTTGGCCAGAAGCTGGCGCGCTATGGTTCTGGCAGATTCTTGCCTACCTTCTTCACGGCCTTTCAAGATACCTTTTTCTATACCTTGCTTCTCGCCCTCTTGCCGTAGCTGCTCTGCAATGGTCATCACCACCTCCCGATAATCAGTTGCTTTCTCCGCAATCTGATGCAAAAATTGCTTTGCATCAGAAGTATTTCCTCGTTCTATAATATAACATATTAATCCTCGAAATAGCTCAGGCTGCAATACCCACTGATTGAGCAAGCCTGCTATCTCCTGACTTAACTCTAGCATATCGCGGGTACGGATATGCTTCATCACCAACTCCATCAGGGCGACGTGCCGATGTGTGATAATCTCCTCGTCCGGGATAACCGTCACATCAACCAGTGGGAACGCCTGCATATAAACAGACTTTGCCAGTTCCGGGTCAGAAAAACAGTCAAACCAATGGGTACTGTAGGGATACGGCGAAGTGTTACCTTGATAAAACAGCAGAGGTATCACCACTGGCAAGGTGTCGTTGCCCTGCTCAAGATGGCGCTGCATGGCGGCGACGGCATAGCGCATCAGACGAAACGCCATCAGCTTTTCCGCGCGGCTCTGATGCTCCAATAAACAATAGATGTAACCCCGTCCAGATGTGGTTTGCACGGAATAGAGCATATCCGAGCACTGACTACGCAGATCTGGCTCAATAAAGCTGCCGGACTCCATCGCCAGCGTACTAAAATCACACAATTGGCGAAGTTTTTCCGGTAAATGAATTTGCAGAAAATCCCGAGCGATGGTGATATCACCAAGGAATTTTTTAAACAGACTATCGTGATGATAAATTGTCTTTTTCATCAATGCAGTATACCCGTGAAAGATAAGCCTCGCCATCCTCTCGCATCAAAATTTAATGCCGCCAATTTTTATCCCCTTCTTAAGCTGTTCTTTTAGGGCTAACATCGCCGCCTTCGACTGTTTAAAGACCGCCATGCTACGCTTATGTTTCATTAACTGCTCAGGTGAGTCCAGCTTAATTTCTTTCGGAAATGGTTTCGGTTTAATCCCCATCTGCCCCTGATTTTCAATCCGCCAGTTGTTCCTAT
>NZ_NHNG01000682.1:0-25922 GCF_002287155.1 Arsenophonus sp. ENCA | reverse complement strand
ACATAAACGTCGTATATCTGAAAAAATAACCCTTTATCAACAAAATTGGGACGTAATCAAAAATGCTATTGCTGAGCACATCCGTGTTTTATTAGCGTACCCAAATTAGTTTTGTGCGAAACTCGTGTTATAGATATCTTTAATGCATGGATAACCGGACAAAATATGAACATCCTGATTTTTTCTTGTTTTTAAATTTATACTTCTTTTTTAGAGACTGCGAAACTCGTGTCTATAAAATCACATTTTGATTTCCTTTTATCTGCTTCTTTTTATTAATAATAAAATTATTTAATGTAAATAATTGTGAACCAAAAAATAATCATTTAAACAGTTCTATAATGAATTCAATTTTACTTGTGATCACTTTAACAGAAAGTAATAACAATTATATTTGTGCGCCTTACAATTGTTTACACTAATATAACCTTACCGTAAAATACCCACACTGAACAAAACGACAATAACCATCTTTGTCATTTGGGGTCGCTAAATGAGACTTATAAAATATAAAGGAAGTATTGGAGTCATCTCACTGCTTACTATTGTTTTCCTGCTAACTGGTTGCGATATGGTATTAATGGATCCCAAGGGCGCCATTGGTGTTGAACAAAAAAGACTGATACTGACTGCGCTTGGTTTAATGTTAATTGTTGTCATTCCAGTCATTTTTATGGCAATTATCTTCGCCAGAAAATATCGAGCAAGCAATAAACAAGCAACCTACCGGCCAGATTGGGCACATTCAAATAAAATTGAGTTAGTTTGCTGGACAGTTCCTATCATCATCATCATCATTCTTGCCGTGATAACCTGGAAAACCACGCATCAACTGGATCCTTATAAACCATTAGAAAGCGATAAAAAACCGATTACCATTCAGGTCATTTCTACCGATTGGAAATGGGTGTTTGTCTATCCAGAAGAAAATATCGCTACCGTTAATGAAATCGCCATTCCTGTCGGTGTGCCAATTAACTTTAAAGTGACAGCCGAGTCAGTGATGAATTCTTTCTTTATCCCTGCACTTGGTGGTCAAATTTATGCGATGGCTGGTATGCAAACGAAGCTTCACTTAATCGCTAATGAACCTGGTACCTATAAAGGCTTCTCATCAAGTTATAGCGGTCACGGCTTTTCAGACATGAAATTTAATGTAATTGCAACACCTGATACAGCAAGCTTTGATAAATGGGTACAAAAAGTAAAAACATCTACCAAAACGCTAGATAGCATGGCTACATTTAATCAATTAGCTAAACCTAGCCACAATGTCCCTATTACCTATTTTTCAAGCGTGAAACCAAATCTCTATGAAGAACTGATATTAAAATTCGGCCATGAACATCATATCAATCATGCTAACAAAACCGAACATGAAATGTCTGGCAATCAAATAATGCATATGAACCACTCTGCTCATGTCGATGCTAAGGAATAAATAGTATGTTGGGTAAATTAACGCTCGATGCAATCCCTATTCACGAGCCAATTATTGTCATCACTGTGATCTGTATTTTATTAGCTGGCATAGCTATTTTAGGCGTTATCACCTATTTTGGTAAATGGAAGTGGCTGTGGAGCGAATGGCTAACTAGTGTAGATCATAAAAAAATTGGCATTATGTATATTATCGTTGCCATGGTAATGCTACTACGCGGCTTTGCTGATGCCATAATGATGCGAGGTCAACAAGCATTAGCGTCAGCCGGCGAGGCCGGTTTTTTACCTCCTCATCATTATGATCAAATCTTTACCGCTCACGGTGTGATCATGATTTTTTTCATGGCAACCCCTTTCGTGGTTGGCTTAATGAATTTAATTGTGCCATTGCAAATTGGTGCTCGCGATGTAGCCTTTCCGTTTTTAAATTCTCTCAGTCTTTGGTTATTTGTCGTTGGTGTTATCTTGATTAACCTATCATTGGGTGTCGGGGAATTTGCGCAGACCGGTTGGTTAGCTTATCCCCCATTATCAGGTAAGGAATACAATCCTGGTGTCGGGGTAGATTATTGGATATGGAGTTTACAAATATCAGGCATTGGTACCACCCTAACCGGAATAAACTTTTTTGCCACCATTCTACGGATGCGGGCGCCTGGTATGTCAATGATGAAAATGCCTGTTTTTACTTGGACAGCGCTTTGTACTAATGTACTGATTATTGCAGCATTTCCTATCCTAACCGTTACTATCGCACTACTCACACTTGACCGATATTTAGGCACCCATTTCTTCACTAATGATATGGGCGGCAATATGATGATGTATATCAATTTGGTCTGGGCTTGGGGACATCCTGAAGTTTATATATTAGTGTTACCTGTTTTTGGCGTATTTTCGGAAGTCACAGCGACATTCTGTAAAAAACGTTTATTTGGTTATACGTCTCTGGTCTGGGCAACCATTGTTATTACTGTAATGTCGTTTGTCGTCTGGTTACATCACTTCTTTACCATGGGAGGTGGGGCAAATGTCAATGCCTTCTTCGGTATAGCTACCATGATTATTGCTATTCCAACTGGAGTAAAAATATTCAATTGGTTATTTACCATGTACCATGGCCGTATCGAATTTAAAACACCAATGCTCTGGACGATTGGTTTTATTGTTACTTTTTCGATTGGTGGGATGACTGGCGTACTATTGGCCGTTCCCGGTGCAAATTTTGTGCTGCACAATAGTTTATTTCTGATTGCCCATTTCCATAATGTCATTATCGGTGGAGTGGTCTTTGGTTGCTTTGCTGGTATGACCTACTGGTTCCCGAAAGCATTTGGCTTTACATTAAATGAAAAATGGGGCGTTCGTGCTTTTTGGTTTTGGATCAGTGGTTTCTTTATTGCCTTTATGCCACTTTATATACTGGGCTTTATGGGAATGACTCGTCGTTTAAGTCAAAACATTGATCCACAATATCATCCAATGCTGATGGTCGCTTCACTCGGTGCTGCGCTTATCGCTATCGGAATTCTCTGCCAAGTCATTCAAATAATTGTCAGTATTCGCGATCGCCACAAAAATCGCGATTTCAGCGGCGATCCATGGGATGGTCGTACATTAGAATGGTCAACATCGTCCCCTGCACCTTTTTATAACTTCGCGAAAGAACCACAAATTGATACACGTGATGCTTGGTGGGATATGAAAGAAAAAGGGATTGCATATCAACAACCAACCAAATATGAACCCATTCATATGCCACAAAATACTGCTGCCGGAATAATTATTTCAGCGTTTTGTTTAATCTTCGGTTTTGCTATGGTCTGGCATATTTGGTGGCTAGCGATTATTGGTTTTGCTGGTATTATCGCCACCTGGATTGGCAAAAGTTTTGATGACAATGTTGATTATTATGTCCCTGTAGAAGAAATTAAACGTATTGAAAAACAGCATTACGATGAACTGAAAAAAGCAGGTATCCATCATGTCAACTAATTCAATAGCTAATCAACATATTGCCTATGAAAATCATGGGCATCATGACATAGGCGCAACAAAAATATTTGGTTTTTGGATCTATTTAATGAGCGATCTGATCCTGTTTGCTTGCCTTTTTGCTACCTACGTTGTTCTAGTTCATGGTACTGCCAGAGGCCCGACAGGAAAGGAGATTTTCAACCTCAATTTTGTCTTGGTCGAAACCTTCCTGTTATTGTTTAGTAGCATCACTTATGGATTTGCCATGCTTGCGATGCGTAAGCAGAAAATAAATCTGGTGAAATTATGGCTACTGATTACTTTTTTATTCGGATTCGGCTTTGTTATCATGGAAATTTACGAATTTCATGAGCTCATTTCTGAAGGTTATGGGCCTGATCGCAGCGCTTTCCTTTCCGCTTTCTTTACACTAGTTAGTACTCACGGTATTCATGTAAGCTTTGGTTTAGCCTGGATCATCATCATGATAATCGATATCTCACGTCATGGCCTCACTGCCGTCAATCAAACCCGTTTAAGTTGTTTAAGTCTTTTTTGGCATTTCCTAGATGTTGTTTGGATCTGTGTATTCACCGTTGTTTATCTGCTGGGGGCACTTGCATGAGTTACACAAATACACCGCACTCTGGTGCTAGCCACGGCAGTATGAAGACTTATTTAATTGGCTTTATACTCTCGGTCATTTTAACGGTCATCCCCTTTTGGATGGTAATGAATAGTACTGCATCCCATGACACTATCTTATGGATCGTTGTTGGTACGGCAATTAGCCAGATTCTGGTACATCTTGTCTGTTTCTTACATATGAATACCTCTTCAGATGACCGTTGGAATCTAGTTGCCTTCCTGTTCACAATGCTAATTATAGGCATTGTCGTTATTGGCTCGCTGTGGATAATGTATAACCTGAACATCAATATGATGCTCGACTAAAGAGTTGTGGATCTAATGAAGCAATATCTACAAGTGACCAAACCAGGCATTATTTTCGGTAATCTAATTTCTGTTATTGGCGGCTTTCTGCTCGCAGCTAAAGGTATAATAGATTACCCGCTATTTATTGCCACATTACTCGGCGTATCTCTGGTTATCGCTTCTGGTTGTGTTTTTAACAACTATATTGACCGAGATATCGACCAAATGATGGAGAGAACCAAAAATCGACCTTTAGTTAAAGGACTTATTGCGCCGAAATTTTGCCTAATTTATGCCACCCTACTGGGTATTGCTGGCATAGCTTTACTTTATATTGCCGCCAATGCCTTAGCGGCACTACTGGCCGTTATCGGTTTTATCATATATGTCGGTATTTATAGTCTCTATATGAAACGTAAATCGGTTTATGGCACCCTGGTAGGTAGCTTGTCCGGCGCTGCGCCGCCAGTTATTGGTTACTGCGCTGTTGCTAATCAATTTGATATGGGAGCATTGATTCTGCTATTGATCTTTAGCTTATGGCAAATGCCACACTCTTATGCAATTGCTATTTTTCGCTTCAAAGATTATCAAACCGCCAATATTCGCGTATTACCAGTGATTAAAGGAATTTCGGTCGCCAAAACTCATATCTTTTTATATATCCTTGCTTTTATGGTAGCAACCATTATGCTGGCCATTAGTGGCTATGCCGGCTACAAATATCTTATTGTTGCCGCCGCGGTGAGTTTATGGTGGCTTGGTATGGCAATTTCTGGCTTTAAAAATCAGAATGATGATCGCCTTTGGGCACGGAAACTGTTTATATTCTCTATCGTGGCAATTACTTCTCTCAGTGTCATGATGTCGATTGATCCAACTGTTACCGCTGAACAGATCTTTGTCTATCTCAAATAATAATTTATCTTAAATAGTGGCAGATAATTGCCACTACCTTCACGGTTAAAACATCCAAAATGCGAATGAATTCCCATTTTTTTATCCATATCTTGCTAATGCTTACTCGACAAATAGATTAACTAATCGATTAAACCATTTTACAATGTTCACTTGTAAAATTTCTGAGATAAACCATGAATGATAGTAAAATGACGCCTACTGAATTAAAGGCAACCTGGGGGTTAGGAGCGGTATTCACATTACGTATGTTAGGCATGTTCATGGTATTACCCATCTTAGCCAGCTATGGACGCGAACTGAAAGATGCCAATGAATTGTTACTTGGTCTGGCTATTGGCATTTATGGTATCAGTCAGGCTATCTGCCAAATCCCATTTGGTTTAATGTCCGACCGATTTGGTCGTAAGCAATTAATTATCGCCGGCTTACTCATTTTTATTGCCGGTAGTGTGATTGCCGCGATGACAGATTCTATCTGGGGTATAATTATCGGTCGCGCGTTACAAGGCGCAGGGGCTATTTCTGCTGCAATTATGGCGTTGCTGTCCGATCTGACTAGCGAACAAAATAGAACTAAAGCGATGGCTTTTATGGGAATAAGCTTTGGCATCACTTTTGCTATTGCACTCGTTCTCGGCCCAATTATCACCCATGCTATCGGTTTACATGGCCTTTTTGGGGGAATAAGCATACTTGCCTTTGGCGGGATATTAATAACTCGCTTTGCCGTACCAGATAGCCGATATCATAGCGTTAATCGCGAAACCCATTTTATAAAAAATAGTGTACAAACAGTGATTAATAATCGCCAACTAGTTAAACTTAATTTTGGCATATTTTGTTTACATACGCTGTTGATGGCAAATTTTGTTGCTTTACCGTTAGTGATGATCGATTCAGGTCTAGCAGCTAATCAACATTGGAAAATATATTTACTAACTTTACTTCTTGCTTTCATTACGGTGCTACCTTTTGTTATCTATGCTGAAAAGCAGCGTCGAATGAAACAAGTTTTTCTATTATGCATTGGCATCTTATTTATCTCTGAATTAACATTTTGTTTTTCCAAACAACAATTTTGGTTAATCGTATTAGGTCTTCAGCTATTTTTTATTGCTTTTAATGTTATGGAGGCATTATTGCCTTCACTTATCAGTAAAGAAGCGCCTGCTGGATATAAAGGAACCGCGATGGGTCTCTACTCAACCAGTCAGTTTCTAGGCGTTGCTTTAGGCGGGATCTTAGGGGGATGGCTTTTTCAATTAAATGGTGCTTCCTTGGTCTTTATGGCCGGACTGATACTTTGTACATGTTGGTTTTTTATTAGCTTAAATATGCATCAACCTGCTTATACCAGTAGCATTCGTTTACTTTTACCCCAACAGATCAAAGATGTTAATTTACTACAAAGCCAATTAATGAATGAGCCCGGTGTGCGCGAAGTGATGTTCGATCTTAAAGCGCTTAGTGCCTACATTAAAATAGATAAAAAAATTATCAGTCGGCAACAGTTGGAAACTATTATTAATAACCAATAACACACTACCTGCTGTAGGATACAGCAGGAATGATAAATTTAGTCACGAAAATTAGTAAATTGAAAAAGTTGCCCAAGTTCAGCCTCTCGCACTAGCGCTATCACAGATTGTAAATCATTGCGTGACTTACCGGTTACTCGCACTTGTTCTCCCTGAATTTGCGCCTGAACCTTCAATTTACTTTCTTTAATTAGTTTAATGATCTTTTTTGCCATTACCGAATCAATGCCTTGCAGTAACGAAGCCTCGAGGCTATAAGTTCTGCCACTATGAACAATATCGTCAGGTATATTCAAGACAGCACCATCTATTCCACGCTTAGCTAATTTCTCGCGTAAAATATCTACCAATTGGTTTACTTGAAAGTCGGACACGCTCGTTACTTTAATCGACTCATTCTTTTCATTGAGTTCAAAACTGGCTTCAACATTGCGAAAATCCCAACGACTAGCCAATTCACGTTGCGCATTTTCAACGGCATTACTCACTTCATGCATGTCAATTTCAGAAACTATATCAAATGATGGCATATTTCATGACCTCCTTATTACTCATAAAATAGCATAATACTACTTTTTATTATCAGCAAAAGCTCTATACTTAATGTTAAATAAATTCCCCAAAAAGCATAATTGATTCAGTCAGATAAAAAACAATAGCGATCTTTAGTGCTGGCGCTGTTAGCAAGTTATGGCTGATAACATGCTAAATCCGATTATTTATCCATTAATTAGACCGAGAGAAACTCTAATGTCAACAACCGTTCTCGTCTGCCTGGCCCATGGTAGCGAAGAAATAGAAGCCGTAACAGTGATTGATCTGTTAACTAGAGCCGAGATCCCAGTAACAACTGCAAGTACCGCAGATAATGGCCAATTGGTGTTAACTTGCTCACGAGGAGTAAAAATTGTTGCTGACACTCAATTAGTCAATATCATTGAACAGGATTTTGCTGATATTGTATTACCTGGTGGATTGAAAGGCGCGGAGGCGTTTCGTGATAATCCGCTGATCATTGAAAAAATTCGTCAATCTCATCATCAGGGTAAAATCATTGCCGCTCTTTGTGCCGTGCCGGCAATCGTACTAGAACACCATAATTTATTTCCAATCGGCAATATGACCGGTTATCCTGCGTTACAAAGTAAAATTGCTAGTCACAAACGCGTTGATTGTCGTGTCTACTATGATGAACGGGTAAAACTACTTACTAGCCAGGGGCCTGCCACAGCTATTGATTTTTCACTTAAACTTATCGAGCTATTAGTTGGCAAAAAAAAGGCAGCGGAAGTTGCCTCGCAGCTTGTCCTGCCGCCTAGTATTTACAACTATGCCAACTAACGGTGATATGGCAAATTGTGTATATTCACTTGAAACTCGCCTATCCTTGAGACGAAAAAGTCAATAGATTACCACTAAGGACGATACACTTTTACATTTTTAAAACCTTGTTCATGTAAATAAAGTGCCTGTAAGCGGCTCATAACACCGCGCTCACAATAAAGCAAATAGTGTTTTTCTTGTGGTAACTCACCAAATTGGTTATTTAACTTATAAAATGGCAGTAGCCTTACTTTAACACCTTCAAGCTTGAGTGGGCGCGCTTCCTGTTCATCAGGGGAACGAATATCCAGCACAATATCATCGCCTGAAAATGCAGTGACAATTTCCACTTCTGGCGTTTTATCTTCGCTATCATTCATTATCTGACGAATATCAATATTTTGTGCTGTACTAACAACATGATTAAGCAGAGAAAAATCAAAATTAGTTTCCTGCGCTTCAATTTTAGCTTTTACTGCTTTCACAGTTGGTTTTTTCGAAATCACACCACAAAACTCAGGCATATTACTGGCAAAATCTGCCGTCCCTATCTCGCGAGCAAGGTTAATAATATTTTCTTTATCATGTGAAATTAATGGCCGCAAAATTAATGTATCGGTAACATTATCAATTACACGTAGATTGGTTAATGTCTGACTAGAAACCTGTCCTAACGCTTCTCCGGTTACTAAAGCCTGAACCCCATAACGTTCTGCTATTATAGATGCGGCGCGAACCATCATCCTTTTCAATACCACTCCCATCTGGCCATCATCAATCTTTTCAAGAATTTCGCTTACAATCGGAGCAAAATCTATCGCGACAAAACGCACTTTATGCGAACGGCCAAAACGATGCCAAAGATGGTAAGCAACCTGCTTGACGCCAATTTCATGACTGGTGCCACCCAGATTAAAAAAGCAATAATGAACTCGGCAACCACGCCGCATTAACATGTAGCTAGACACACCTGAATCAAAGCCACCCGATATCAACGACAAAACATCTTCTTGAGTACCGATAGGAAAGCCGCCAATCCCTTGAATACGGGATTTAACAAGCATGACTTTATCCTTTTCAATTTCAAGATTGATGGTGATATCAGGCTGATTGAGTTTTACCTTAGCTGATGAAATATGTTGATTTAATCCCCCACCAACATAACGTTCTACTTCAATTGAAGTAAAGTCGTGCTGACCACGACGCTTAACGCGTACACAAAAAGTTTTATTGGTTAGCAATTCAGCATAAGTTGCATAAGCTAACTCAAAAATATGATGGAGATCGCGGAATTGATATTCTTCAACTAACAGAATATGATGGATGCTAGGAATTCTGGTTAAGGCATCGCAAATTTCATCATGATATGTGTTTTTTTTGGTGCGAACTTCGATATTATCCCAATGGCGAAGAACGGTTATTTCCGCATCTAACACCTTCAATATATTAAGAATATTGCTAGCCAAGATCTTAATAAAGCGCAAGCGCACTGATTGGCTTTTAATGGTAATTTCAGGAAATAGTTTAATAATAAACTTCATAATTTTGTATAAAAGTTGGTTTTTATTTTTGCGAATAAACGCATATTATGCATATTTATTAGCAGAGCATTTGATTTTAAGACGGGAAGTATATCACTATATTGCTGTTCGTCGCTAAAAATCACAAAAAGAATAAATTGTCTGCATAAATGTAGTAAAATAAATCGCCTGATGCGCATATTCACCTGATATTAAGGCAAGTAAAACGATTATGGCTAAAAAGAAAATATCTGATAGACAAGATCCGCTATCTTTTGAAACTTCTCTGACAGAGTTAGAGCAGATAGTCACACGCTTGGAATCAGGCGAACTTCCGCTGGAAAAAGCATTAAGTGAATTTGAACAAGGGATCCAATTAGCCAGACAAGGCCAGAAAGCGTTGCAACAGGCAGAACAACGCGTCCAAATTTTGTTACAAGCCGATGACAATGCACCACTAGACAACTTTACGCCGGAAGATAAATAAATCATGTCTGAAATAGTGACACTTTCTTTTGCGGATCAACACCAATGGGTACAAGATCGCGTCAATAAAACACTACTAAAGCAATTCCAGCGCCTACCGGTTAATCAAAGTCAATTGGTCACGGCGATGAAATATGGCACATTACTCGGTGGAAAGCGACTAAGACCTTTTTTAGTTTATGCTATAGGTGATATGTTAAATGTTGCCGTGGAAAACTTGGATGTACCCGCTGTGGCCGTTGAATGTATTCATGCTTATTCATTAATCCACGATGATTTACCCGCAATGGATAACGATAATTTACGTCGTGGCCAACCTACCTGCCATATTTCCTTCGGTGAAGCTCATGCCATTTTGGCTGGTGATGCCCTGCAAACACTTGCCTTTGACATCTTATCTCGTTCCGCCATGCCTGATGTTAGTGATACTAATCGGCTGGCAATGATAGCTGAGCTGGCTACTGCTAGTGGAGCAGCCGGCATGTGTGGTGGTCAAGCGCTCGATATGGAATCAGAAGGTCAACAAATTGATATAGCAACCTTAGAATCTATTCATCATCATAAAACCGGCGCTTTAATTCGTGCTGCCATCAGAATGAGTGCATTTTCAGCTGGCAGCCAAAGCTACAAATTAGTACCATTATTAGATAATTATGCCAATGCGATTGGACTGCTATTCCAAGTCCATGATGACATTCTTGATGTTACTGGTGATACAGACACTTTAGGTAAAAATCAGGGTTCTGATGAAAAACATAAAAAAAGCACCTATCCATCATTAATCGGTGTTGAACAAGCACAAAAAAAAGCGAACAATTTATTTAAACAAGCACTGGATGCGCTTTATATGTTAGAACAACAGTATGGATTAAATACGGAAATACTACAAAATTTAACACACTTTATTATCGAACGAAAAAGCTAATTCTCTTGATTCAAAAACAGAATATTTTACCAGTAATAAAAATTCAAAATAATCTTTTGGCGGCCTACTACAGCGTCATGGGTATAAACAAAAAACAATTATTTAATGGGCAGACATGAGCATTGATATCACTTCCTATACAACTTTAGCATTAATAGAAACGCCGGAAGAATTGCGACTTTTACCAAAAGAAAGTCTGGTCAAATTATGTGAAGAGTTGCGACAATTTTTATTAAATAGTGTTAGCCGTTCCAGTGGACATTTTGCTTCTGGATTAGGAGCCATTGAACTCACTGTCGCTTTACACTATGTCTATAAAACCCCGTTTGATAATCTTATCTGGGATGTCGGCCACCAGGCATATCCACATAAGATCTTAACTGGCCGCCGCGACCGCATTGATACCATACGACAAAAAAATGGCTTGCATCCTTTTCCCTGGCGATCAGAAAGTGAATATGACATCCTCAGTGTCGGTCATTCTTCGACTTCTATCAGTGCTGGACTTGGCATGGCGGTAGCTGCTGAATATGAAAATAAAGATCGTAAAACGGTTTGTGTTATTGGTGATGGCGCTATTACCGCAGGTATGGCTTTTGAAGCAATGAACCATGCGGGTGACATTCATAAAGATATGTTAGTAATCCTCAATGATAATGAAATGTCAATTTCAGAAAACGTTGGGGCGTTAAATAATCATTTAGCGCAACTGTTATCGGGCAATCTATATACTAGTTTACGTGAAGGGGGCAAAAAGGTATTTTCCAATATTCCCTCAATCAAAGAATTGTTAAAGAAAACCGAAGAGCACCTTAAAGGTATGGTGATCCCTAGTACTATGTTCGAAGAACTCGGCTTTAACTACATTGGTCCCATTGACGGCCATGATGTACTCACATTAGTACAAACATTAAAAAATATGCGTGAGTTAAAAGGCCCACAGTTTTTACATATCATGACCAAAAAAGGCAAGGGATATGAGCCCGCCGAAAAAGATCCTATCAGCTGGCATGCGGTGCCTAAATTTGATCCAGCAACTTTTAGCCTTCCAAAAAACAATAATAGCCAATTAACATTTTCACAAGTTTTTGGCGATTGGTTGTGCCAAGAAGCAGCCGGTGATCCTAAACTGATGGCTATCACACCAGCCATGCGAGAAGGATCGGGAATGGTTGAATTTTCCAAAACCTATCCCAAACAATATTTTGATGTTGCTATTGCAGAACAACACGCTGTGACTTTTGCTGCTGGCCTTACCATTGGAGGTTATAAACCTGTCGTTGCTATTTATTCTACTTTTTTACAACGCGCCTATGATCAAGTGATCCATGATGTAGCCATTCAAAAATTGCCTATCCTGTTTGCTATAGATAGAGCAGGCATTGTTGGTGCCGACGGACAAACCCATCAAGGTGCTTTCGATCTATCGTTCTTACGTTGTCTACCGGATATGATCATTATGTCGCCCAGTGATGAAAACGAATGCCGGCAAATGCTACATACGGGTTATCACTATCAGGATGGCCCTGTTGCGGTTCGTTACCCAAGGGGAACAGGCTCTGGCGCCACTCTACAACCTTTGGCAAAAATTCCAATCGGTAAAGGAATAATTCGCCGCCAAGGAAAAAAAGTTGCCATCTTAAATTTTGGCACATTACTTAGTGAAGCGATGAAAGCCGCAGAATTACTTGATGCCACCCTGGTCGATATGCGGTTTGTAAAACCGTTGGACGAAACATTGATATTGGAAATAGCTCACAACCATAAGCTATTAGTAACATTAGAAGAAAATGCAATTATGGGGGGAGCCGGTAGCGGCGTTAATGAATTTTTATTAAAAGCCCATCATATTATGCCTATCATTAACCTCGGCTTGCCTGATCACTATATCGCACAAGGAAATCAAACAGAAATTCAGGCTGAATTAGGACTTAATGCGGAAGGAATTGTAAAATCAATTAACAACTATTACGCCAAATAAATTAATAAATATGTTGAAAATCAAAAGCAGCGGTTTACCTAGCGCTTTTGATTTTTAGTAACTCGCTTACATTATAAAACGGGTAACCAGTGTGCAAGCGCAGCTACGATAACCATCGCGAAAATAGCCGCGATAATATCATCTAACATAATACCTAGCCCGCCACCTACTTGCCGATCAAACCAACCTATAGGCCAAGGTTTTAGCATGTCAAAAAAGCGGAAAAGCACAAACGCTATTAATACCCATTGCCAACTAACTAACGGTATCACCATCAGGGTCATCCACATGCCAATAAATTCATCCCACACAATACTACCGTGATCGTGAACTTGCATATCATCGGATGTCCGTTGACAAATAACAATACCAACAACAAAACCAAATAAAATAATAAACCAATATAACCAAACGGGTAATAACCAATACATCAGTAGCCAGAATGGAATAGCAGCTAACGATCCCATTGTTCCAGGAATGATGGGTGATAAACCACTACCGAATCCGGTTGCCAATAGATGCCAGGGATTTGATAGGTTTAAACGAGATTTTGCATCAGTCATAGCAAGCTTCCACAATAAAATGATCAAAACCAGTTAAATTAGGTGAAACCTCTTTATTCCCATAAAAATAGCGGATCCCTTCTGATTCTGGTGTTATCTGGCCGATACAATGAAAATTTGCCCCAGTATGCGCTAGTGCTGACTCTAATGCACCGCGATTTATCTCAGGCACTGTAAAGCACAGTTCATAATCTTCTCCACCACTTAACGCCCAGGTTAACGCCTGTTCTGAGGTAACTTGTCTGCGCAATGCATCTGATAATGGCAAAGAATCTAATTTAATTTTAGCGCCACGCCCACTGATTTTGAGAATGTGTCCAAGATCAGAAATCAAGCCATCAGAAATATCTATCGCCGAAGAAGCAAGATGACGTAAAGCCTGCCCTTGCAAAATACGAGGCTGTGGCCTTAAATGACGCTGGATCAACCAATGACGATCTTTTATATCATCGACAACCAGCTGTGATTGTAAAATCGCAAGACCTGCAGCACTATCACCCAATGTTCCAGTAACATAAATCCAATCACCATTACAGGCTCCAGACCGGGTTAGTGATTTTCCTGTCGGAATCAAACCATGGGCTGTATAGGTTAAACTCATTGGCCCTCGTGTTGTATCGCCACCAATAAGTTGCATTTCATAGTAATTAAGCTGTTCAAATAGGCTAGAGCTAAATCTTGCCAGCCAATCTTCATTGATTTGTGGCAATGTCAACGCCAGAGAAATCCAGGCAGGATCAGCTCCCATAGCGGCTAAATCACTTAAATTAACCGCCAAAGATTTATAGGCTAAATCTTCAGGTGAAATACTATCAAGAAAATGGATACCTGCAACTAGTGTATCGGTAGTAATCGCTAATTGCTGTCTTTCCGGTATTGTTATCAATGCACAATCATCACCAATACCGATATTAACGTCATGCCGATTTTGCTGTTGACGATTAAAATAACGCGCGATGATATCAAATTCGCCACAAACCATAATAATATTCCAATATATCATGCTCCGATTGCTATAAGGCTATCACTGCACCTTATAATCAAAATGAACATCAGATTATTCGAAAAGCCTGAACACCATTATTTCTTACGCACAGTAGGAACAACTTTATCGAGCGCACCATTGATAAATTTGTGACTCTCCTCGGCACCAAAAACTTTTGCTAATTCAATCGCTTCATTAATAGCAACTTTATAAGGTACATCATCACGATAACAGAGTTCAAACATCGCTAAACGTAAAACCGCTTTCTCTACCTGACCAAGCTCCCCAAGCTGACGAGAAAGATAAGGAGCCATTTTTTTATCCAGTTCTAACACATGAGTTGAAACGCCATTAAGTAGTTCACGGAAATAAGTTACATCAACATCTGACATATCCTGTTCAGATAAAAATTCCACTTCAACATCAGCAATACTATTACCCGATAATTGCCAAGAATAAATCGCCTGAACAGCACACTCACGCGCGCGATGACGAGCAGCAGGTTTCACAAAATTCCCCTTAAATAAAATAGTTAGCCTTTAATGGCTTGAATTACATTAACCATTTCTAGTGCAGCTAATGCAGCATCTGCACCTTTATTTCCCGCTTTTGTACCTGCGCGCTCAATTGCCTGCTCAATATCCTCGGTGGTTAATACACCAAAGGCAACAGGAATATTACTTGTCATCGCAACATTAGAAAGTCCAGCACTACACTCACCGGCAACATATTCAAAATGTGAGGTTGCACCACGTATAACGCTAGCAAGTGCAACAACTGCATCATATTTTTTGGTTTCTGCTAATGTTTTAATCGTCAAAGGCAGTTCATAAGCACCTGGCACCCAAACTACCGTAATATTTTCCTTTGCAACTTGGCCAACACGTTCCAAGGTATCAATAGCGCCTTCCAGCAAGCTATTGTTGATGAAATGATTAAAACGTGCAACAACGATTGCTATACGAGCTTTGGGTGCTGCTACCGTACCTTTTATTACCTTCATAGCCTTCCTTAAATACTAATTATTCTTTACACAAACGACAATTTTATCATATTCTTTTCTATACTGCGCTGCTGAATTTAGCTAACTTTAAAACAGTCATTAGGAACGCTAAATTTAATCAATTAAATGTTACATTACTTTAACTATACTACTTTACTATATTAAGCTAACCAGTTAATGAATATGACATTACAATGGTCGAAGTGTTAAACGTAAATCAGGTCCAATAAGTTCAATATTAACAAATTCAAATGCAGGTGCATCTTTCAATTTTTGTAATGCTGGAATATTAATTAATTCTTTTGCGGTTCCACCTAAAATTTTAGGCGCAATATAAACAATCAATTCATCAACTAATCCTAGTGTTAACAAAGCACCGGCAAGTGTTGGACCGCTTTCGACCCAAACTGAATTAATATTACGTTTAGCCAGCTGTATCATCAGCAAAAATAAATCAATGCCTTTTTGGTAGGTTGGGATGGCGATTTGCTCAACATCACCACACCAATTTTGCGATATGGGATTAGGGCGAATAAGCCAACATTCACCGTCTGATTTTGTTATAATATGTTCTGGTTTTACTTGATTCTCACTATCCAAAACAATTCTTATTGGTTGCCGAAGACATTCTTTAGGATAAATATTTTGTAACTCAGGCGTAAAATCTGTCCAACGAACATTCAAAGCTGGATTATCAGCTAAAACAGTAGCACTGGTAGTCAAAATTGCGCTCGCTTGAGCCCTGAAACTTTGTACATCTTGGCGAGCTACTGGCGAAGTGATCCATTTACTTTCACCTGATGCAAGGGCCGTCCGCCCATCAAGTGATGCGGCTAACTTAAGTTGAACATAGGGGAACCCTGTTCGCATTCTTTTTAGAAAGCCTTGATTTAATTGTTCAGCTTCATCCATCAGTAAACCATGTAATACTTCGATGCCAGCCTGCTGTAATTTAAATAAACCACGTCCTGCAACCTGTGGATTTGGATCTTGCATAGCCACAACAACTCGCCGAATACCTGCTCTAATTAACGCATCTGCACAAGGTGGGGTTTTACCATAATGACTGCAAGGTTCTAATGTGACATAAGCAGTTGCTCCGTTCGATTTTTCACCCGCCATTTGTAAGGCATGAATCTCAGCATGCGCCTCGCCTGCTTTGCAATGAAAACCTTCACCCACAACTTCATCGTTGCGTACAATGACACAGCCTACATTCGGGTTTGGTGAGGTAGTAAATCGTCCTTGCTTGGCCAATGACAACGCACGGCTCATAAACTGCTTATCAAACGCGGTCATTTTTACTATTAATCCTGTAACTTAGCAATTTCTTCGCCAAATTCACGAATATCTTCAAAACTACGATATACCGAAGCAAAACGTATATAAGCAACTTTATCCAGCTTTTTTAACTCATCCATGACAATTTTTCCAATCATCTTCGCCGGAATTTCTCGCTCTCCGGTTGCGCGAAGTTGAGATTTTATGTTGTTAATAGCTGTTTCCACATCATCGGAACTTACCGGGCGTTTTTCTAATGCTTTTTGCATACCTCGTCTAAGTTTGTGTTCATCAAATGACTCACGTACATCATCACTTTTTACCACACGCGGCATGACTAATTCAGCCACTTCAAAAGTAGTAAAACGTTCATGACATTCAAGACATTGTCGACGACGACGAACCTGCGAACCATCGCCAACCAGACGTGAATCAATCACTTTGGTATCTACAGCGGTGCAAAATGGGCAATGCATAAAATTTCCTGATTTTAGGGTCCGGTTTTTCAGTTTAACTCAGCTATCAATGAAAAACACCCTGCTAGCGCAATCTAACAGGGTGTGAGTTAACAAAATTCGCCTTTACGGCAGCAGAGAATGTTGATCCGCTCCCTCTTTTTCTACTTTAGGAGGAAGCAAATGCTCACGTTTCATTCCCATCTTTAATGCTAGAGCAGAAGCAACATAGATAGAAGAAACGGTTCCAATCGTCACGCCAATTAACATAACTAGAGAAAATCCTTTCAGTATTGACCCACCAAAAAGATAGAGCATCAATACCACTAATAGAGAAGTTCCTGATGTAATAAGTGTTCGACTCAATGTTTGGGTCAATGAAACGTTAACTATTTCGTAAGAAGTACCGCGGCGGATCTTGCGGAAATTTTCACGAATACGATCAGAGACAACAATGCTGTCATTTAATGAATAACCGATGACCGACATTAATGAAGCAACGATAGTCATATCAACTTCAATTTGAAAAAGCGATACAATGCCTAATGTAATGATCACATCATGCGCTAATGATATTACTGCACCAGTAGCCAGACGCCATTCAAAGCGGAAACCTACATAAATCAAAATACAGATCAAAGCAGCTAACAGTGCCATTGCACCGGTTTGAGCTAATTCACTGCCTACACTCGGCCCGACAAATTCGATTCGCTTAACCGTTGCTTGATCATCAACATTTTTGTTAATGACTGAAATAATGGACTTACCGATTTCTTGACCTGCCACGCCTTCAGTAGGAGGCAATCGGATCATAATATCTCGGCTACTACCAAAATTTTGAATCAACGGCTCTTGATGGCCATTATTTGCTAAACTCGCTCTAATTTTATCAAGATCCGCAGGTTGACTGAGATTAATTTCAATAACAGTCCCGCCGGTGAAATCCAATCCCCAGTTAAATCCTTTTAATGAAATAACCGTAACCGAAAGAATAGATAAAGCAATTGAGATACCAAAAGCTAAATAATCCCAACGCATAAAATCGATAACTTTACGGCCATGATTTAACTGTTCTACTGTGTAATCTTGCGCCACAACCACGCTCCTTAAATAGACAGCTTTTTAATACGTTTACCACCATACAATAAGTTCACGATAGCACGTGTTCCTACAATTGCAGTAAACGTGGAGGTGGCAATACCAATCGCCGTAGTAATGGCGAAACCCTTAATTGAGCCGGTGCCTACCGCATACAAAATGGTTGCCGTGATCACAGTTGTCAAATTCGCATCTAAGATACTGGAAAATGCCCCCTTGTAACCTTCATGTATCGCTTGCTGTATTGAACGACCATTCTTTAATTCTTCTTTAATACGTTCATTAATCAACACATTCGCATCAACGGCAACAGCAAGCGTTAAAACAATACCAGCAATTCCCGGCATGGTTAAAGTAGCCCCCGGTAATAGCGACATAATCCCCATAATGAGGATCAAATTTGCTAATAATGCAGAACTAGCAATCAGACCAAACTTGCGATAATAAATGACCATAAATAGAACTGAAGCTAGCAAACCGGCTAATGATGCTTTCATTCCTTGCTCAATATTTTGCAATCCTAATGTTGGCCCAATTGTGCGTTCTTCAACAATTTGAATAGGTGCAATTAATGCGCCAGCACGTAATAATAAAGATAATTGACGAGCTTCAGTTGGATTACTGATACCAGTAATACGAAATTTGCTACCAAAGCGGGCAGAAATTCTGGCGACATTAATGACTTTCTCATCTTTTAACAAAATAGCACGACCATTGGCATCCTTTCGCCCGCTATCTTTATATTCAACAAATAGGGTTGCCATCAATTTATCCTGATTATCACGGGTAAAATCAGACATAATTGAGCCACCGGCGCTATCCAGACCAATGCTTACCTGCGGGCTGCCCATTTCATCTAAATCCGATGTCGAATCAGTAATATGATCGCCTGTCAAAATAACGCGTTTATAAAGAACAACAGACTCACCATCGCGAGTATATTTTATCTCAGAATCACCCGGAATATGGCCACGTTGAACAGCCGAACTGTCTATGCCGACATTAACTAAGCGAAATTCCAGCGTTGCAGTAGCACCAAGGATCTCTTTTGCTCGCGCCGTATCTTGGATACCCGGTAATTCAACAACAATACGATCAGCGCCCTGACGCTGTACCAATGGTTCAGCAACGCCTAATTGGTTAACACGATTACGGATAATATTAATATTTTGTGATACTGCATAATTACGTGCTTCACGGATCCGCTCATCTGTCATTACTGCCGTTAATAGATTGTTGTTGCCAGCAGTAAAAACAAAATCGCGATAACGTGGTGTCAAATAAGACTCCGCTTGCGAACGTCCACTATCATCACGAAAACGAATTTCAACACCGTAATTATCTATTTTACGTATAGTTGAATATGGGATCCCTTTTTCACGTAAATCACTACGCAGGCCATCCATATTCTGTTCTTGCAATTTACCTAAGGCTGTTTCCATATCCACTTCCATTAAGAAGTGAACGCCACCACGCAAATCTAACCCTAATTTCATTGGTTCACCGCCCAATGCTCTTAACCAATGAGGGGTTGCAGGTGCCAGATTTAACGCTACGATATACTGCTCTCCTAAACCGGCAACTAAGGTTTCGCGTGCATGTAGCTGGACATCTGGATTATTAAAACGAGCAAGAATTACACCACTTTCCAGAGCAATTGATTTACTTTCGATTTTCTCTTTCTTTAAAATATTGCGAACTTGATCCAAAGTCTGTTCATTGGCTGCGGTTCCCCGCACGCCAGTAATCTGAACAGCCGGATCCTCTCCATAAAGATTGGGAAGCGCATACAGCAGACCGATGAGCAACGCAGCGATCAGCATCAAATACTTCCACAAAGGATAACGATTTAGCACGGCAATTCCCTTCGGGAAAATCAGAAATTAGATAGATTTCATTGTACCTTTTGGAAGTACAGCAGCAACGAAATCACGTTTAATGGTTACTTCATTGGTGTCATTTAATGCAACAACAATGTAACCCGTTTCAGATACTTTAGTGACGCGGCCAATTAATCCACCGGTTGTTAGTACCTCATCACCTTTAGCAATAGAATCCATTAATTTTTTGTGCTCTTTAGCTTGCTTCTGCTGTGGGCGTAAGATCATAAAATAAAAAATCAATCCGAAAACAACCAGCATGATGATCAAAGAATATGGGTTTCCTTGCGCTTGACCACCAGCTGAAGCGACTGCTTCAGAAATAAACAAACTCATCAAAATTTCCTCATTGTGATTAAAACAATATTTCTAGCTCAAAAAATTAATCCAAGCCTATAAATCCTAAACTGATTTGATTCAATTAGCACGACTGAAATTATACTCTAGTTTGATGAAATCGATTTATTGATCCGTCGATAGAAATCTACTGCAAAAGCCTCAAATTCACCTTTTTCAATCGCTTGTCGAATTTCAGCCATTAGCCGTTGATAATAACGCAAATTGTGTAAGGTATTAAGCCTGGCACCAAGAATTTCATTACATCGGTCAAGATGATGTAAATAAGCACGGCTATAGTGAGAGCAAGTATAGCAGTCACAATGGGCATCTAACGGCGAAGTATCCGATTTGTATTTAGCGTTACGGATTTTAATTACACCTTCAGTGACAAATAGATGGCCATTTCGAGCATTTCTGGTTGGCATTACACAATCAAACATATCAATACCGCGCCGAACCCCTTCAACCAGATCCTCCGGTTTACCGACCCCCATTAAATAACGTGGTTTATTCTGCGGGATTTGTGGGCAAACATGCTCTAAAATACGGTTCATATCCTCTTTAGGTTCACCTACAGCTAAGCCACCAACAGCGTAACCATCAAAACCAATCTCAACCAGGCCTTTTACGGATATATCACGTAAATCTGGATAAACGCTGCCCTGAATAATGCCAAACAGCGCATTTTTATTGGCTAACTCATCAAATCGTTGGCGACTACGTTTTGCCCAGCGAAGAGACATTTCCATCGATTTTTTGGCATAATCCCACTCTGCCGGATAGGGTGTGCATTCATCAAAAATCATGACAATATCCGAACCAAGATCGTACTGAATTTCCATCGACTTTTCAGGGCTCAGGAAAACCCTTTCGCCATTGATTGGATTGCGAAAATAAACACCCTCTTCTTTAATTTTACGCATGGCACCAAGGCTAAAAACCTGAAATCCGCCGGAATCAGTCAAAATTGGTCCTTGCCATTGCATAAAATCATGCAGATCGCCATGTAATTTCATTATTTCCTGTCCAGGACGCAACCATAAATGAAAAGTATTTCCTAACAGGATTTGGGCCCCGGTTTGTTTAACTTCTTCTGGCGTCATCCCTTTGACTGTACCATAAGTGCCAACCGGCATAAAAGCAGGCGTTTCTACAATCCCACGCTCAAAAATCAAGCGACCACGACGAGCTTGGCCGTCTTGGCTTTGTAATTCATATTTCACTTTGCCTCTCTAGCATCAGAAAAACAGTCTGATGGGTTAGTTACATATTCAGTTAAATAAATTGCTGATATCAATTTAATAGTTAACAATTAGTTAACCACTTTTTCACTTTCTGCTTTAGGATTGTGCGTGATAAACATGGCATCACCATAACTAAAAAAACGGTACTTTTCTGCGATTGCTTGTTGATAGGCATTCATCGTATTTTGATAACCAGCAAAAGCAGATACCAACATAATCAAAGTAGACTCAGGTAAATGGAAATTAGTAATTAATGCATCAACAATTTGAAAATGAAAGCCTGGGTAAATAAAAATTCGAGTATCATCAAAAAAGGGGGCAATAATACCTTCTTTACATGCAGAAGCCGCGCTTTCTAATGATCGAATCGAAGTTGTGCCAACTGCAATAACCCGTTTACCTCTCGCTTTACAAGCCAATATTGCATCAACAGCCTGTTGCGATACTTCAACATATTCTGCATGCATGGTATGTTCAGCAACATTCTCCACCCGTACAGGTTGAAATGTGCCGGCACCAACATGTAGCGTCACAAACGCCATTGCTACCCCTTTTTGCTGCAGCGCCGCTAGTAATGATTCATCAAAATGTAATCCTGCCGTCGGCGCAGCAACGGCACCAGGCCGTTGGCCATAAACTGTTTGATAAAGTGTTCTATCAACCTCTTCATCAGGGCGGTCAATGTAAGGTGGTAATGGCATATGGCCAATATCATTTAAAATAGCTAACACATCTCGCTTATCCTGAAAATCAATTTCAAATAGCGTATCGTGTCTTGCCAACATAATGGCTTTGACACTTTCATCATCACCTAATAATAATTCGGTTCCTACTTTGGGTGCTTTAGAAGCACGAATATGCGCCAACACCCGATGATTTCCCAATATGCGCTCAATCAATACTTCAATTTTGCCGCCAGACATTTTACGACCATAAAGACGAGCCGGTATAACCTGAGTATTATTGAAAACCAGCAAATCACCTGATTCTAATTTATCAACAATCTCAGTAAATATACCATGTGCCAGTTCACCTGTTGAACCGTTCAAAGAAAGTAGCCGGCAATGACTACGTTTGGCTAAGGGATAATGGGCTATTAACTCATCAGGTAATTTAAAAGCAAAATCAGAGACACGCATTTCTTTACACTATTTGATCAAAACAAGCGCACTAGTCTAGTGCGGCGATAAAAACAGTGCAACAAATAAGCATCACGAAAATTAAAAATTCACTTATAATGACACTATGAATTTTCTTGCACACTTACATTTAGCTCAACGAGCACAAAGTTCCTTATTAGGAAATTTAATGGCGGATTTCGTTCGCGGTGATCCTGAAGGTTTATATTCACCAGATGTTGTGGCCGGGATCAGAATGCATCGTCAGGTAGATAAATTCACCGACCAGCACCCCATTGTGATTAATGCCAAGCAACTTTTTCGACCGCCATACCGCCGAGTCGCTGCGATCACTCTCGATTTAGTTTGGGATCATTTTCTCGCTTTATATTGGGATCAAATCGAAGCAAAACAGACTCTACCCCAATTTGTTCATTATGCTCGCCAGCAAATTGAACCAAACCTATATAATACCCCAGAAAAATTTCAAGAATTAAATGAGTATTTATGGTCACAAAACTGGCTGATCCATTATGCAGAACCTGAATATATTAATAATGTATTAAACAGTATGGCGCGCAGACGTCCTAAACTGGTTAATTTAATCGGCTCCTTTGATGATTTTATTTTACATTACCACGATTTTTCTGCTTTTTTTTTGGCAACTTTATCCAGCAATGATCGCTTTTGCTGAAACTCTATCAGAAAAAAAAGCGCCATTAATGAAAACAAATAAACCCTAGCTGATTAGAGGCTAGGGTTTATTACCGATTAAATAACACTCTTTAGATATCTCGCTTTATATCAGTGTTGTTTAGTGCTAATACGATCATAGAGTGCAAAAATCACTAAAATGATTAATGAAGGTACCAACCAGGCTAAATCATGAACATAAAGTGGTAATTTCTTCGCAACATCAGGAATAAATGCTTGCAAAAGCTCAGAAGATTTCATCGCACCTAATAAGCCAAAGATTAGACTGGTCAACATAGTTGGCGCAACCACCCTGGATGGGTATTTCCACCATTTCAAGGTAAAACTCATTAAAATCAATATAATACATGGTGGATAAATCGCGATTAATACCGGAATAGAAAATTCAATCAGTTTACTCAATCCTAAATTCGAGATCACCATAGAAAAGATGCCTAGTATCCAGACTAATTTACGATAAGAAATCGGCACATAAAGCGCAAAAAATTCCGCGCAAGCACAAGTGAGTCCAACCGCAGTTACCAGACAAGCAACAAAAATGAGTAACGCTAAGAAAAAGCTACCAAAATTACCAAAAGTATGTTGCACATAGGCATGCAAAATATTAGCACCATTGCTGGCATTAGGTAATAAGGTGCCGCTATTCTCACCCAGTTTAAACAGTGAAACATAAACCAATGTTAATAACACGCCGGCAATTAATCCAGCCCACATGGTATAACGGGTTAAAAGAGTAGAATTTTCGACACCACGTGAACGGGCAGCATTAACAATAACAATGCCAAACACCATCGCACCCAAGGTATCCATTGTCAGATAACCATTAATAAAACCATTAGAAAATGCCATTTCAGTATATGATGGCGTTGATATAATGGGTTCACCTGCCGGCCAAAGTACCGCAGCAATGCCCAAAATAGCCAATGTAAGCATTTTTATTGGCGCTAAGATATGCCCTACGCTATCGAGTAGTCGTCCTGGATAGAGTGAAATAGCTATCACAACAGCAAAATAAACTAGGCTATAGATAAACAATGAAATCGATGAAACACCGCCTACTAGTGGGGCAATTCCGACTTCATAAGAAACTGTTGCCGTACGAGGTGTGGCAAATAATGGCCCAACAGATAAATAGGCGACAATAGCTAACAATAACCCCGCACATTTACCAATTGGAGCACTAAGCTGTTCGATGCCACCACCTACTTTTGCTAGCGCAATAACTGCAATAACAGGCAAACCGACACCTGTTAGCAGAAATCCAGCTGCCGCTGTCCATACTTGTTCACCAGCTTGCAATCCAACCATAGGAGGAAAAATAATATTTCCTGCCCCTACAAATAACGCAAAGGTCATAAACCCTAACGCTAAAATATCTCGAGATGTTAAACGATATGCCATAATTATTTGTTAATTTGTTGTTATTTATAATTCAGCTTAAGTAGAACCCAAACCTAAACCACTTATTATTTATTGACGCTGATCTCTGCTGATTTTTAATCAATAAGAATATTTAATTAACCTGATAAATTTGTAAAAACAGAAAAATCCGCCAATAACAGACTACAAGTAAAACTTTTATAATGATAAAAGGCAATAGTAAATCGAAAAATAAGAATAAAAATCTGAAATAAATTTTTTATTTAGTGATTGGTTTTAGTGTTTACTCAATATACGTTATATGATTTGCATAAAATTTAATCAACACTAACATCTATTCATGCAAAAGCATTATTTAGCTAAATCTTTTTAACTAAAATTCAGCAAATGAAATTTAATTTTGGCCATTTTTTGTTGTTACAATTAAACTAGACGGTAAAATAAAACTAAACACCGAGCCCTTACCTAATTGACTTTCAATATCTAATTGGGAATGGTGGTATATTAATGCATGTTTGACAATTGACAATTGCCAATCCCAATCCGCTACCCCCCCCATTCGACGTGAACGCAATTTATCTGCTCGATAAAAACGTTCGGTTAACCGAGTCAAATGCACTAAACTAGTTGCTGAATAGAGACTTGCATTTTTTGTCACGCTATTGAGAATAAAAAGAGGTTTAACTTAGAGAATAAAGGTTTGAAATGATCAACAAAGAGCGGCTGTTACGAGATAATCGTTTATGTAAAGCAATCATTGGATTATCAGTCGAAGAATTGAAAAATTTAGCCGCTGAATTTTCAGCTTGTTA
>NZ_NHNG01000733.1:0-2445 GCF_002287155.1 Arsenophonus sp. ENCA | reverse complement strand
GGCTGACAAAAATACATCCCAAATCTAAACGCGCCAGATTTTCAAGTGCTCTGAGCGAACTATGCCCTTTCATGATCCCATAAAGCAAAATTCCCATCATTGAACGAGGAGAATACGGCGCTCTACCTGTTGAAGAATAACAGCGTTCGAAAGGTACCCAGTCTTGTTCATCCAAAATCTCTGTGACAATAAATGCCCTACGTTCACCAATTTGCTTGAGATAATCGCAAAGGGAAACAGAACCCTCCAAGATAGGTAGATTTTGCGCTTTGACAAACTTACGTTTGGTGTGAGAAGGCGATTCCAGTTTGCGAGTAAATACGGTCATAAAAGATCTGCGTTTAAAACGAATAAAGCAAATTTTAATCGATAACATGAGCTTTTGCGACAGCCTCAACTGGCCGGGGCGCTATCCCGTTTCCTTACTCATGCGCAGAACGTCAGGCAGGTCTGCATCGCTGCCGCTGAGGTGGACATCATGATTGGCCAGCTGCGCGCTAACGGCATGGGGGCAATAATGGAGGATGAAAAAATCCGCAGACTGCAACGCCTGGCACAGCGCCTGCTGGCGGAAAATCTGCCGGAGACCGAGGATATTGCCTTTGCGCCTGACCGCCTTATCAACGAGGCGCTGGATGCCGGCGAGCAGGCGTTGGCCCTCTATAAGCGGGGTCACAGCACCGCCGCCGACAAGCGTCTGGCTGCCCGGTTTATCCGTAAGGCGGTCGGGCATTTCTGGCATGCAGCCCAGCATTGCATCCGCGAGGCACAATACGCAGAGGGGAGGCATCAGCAAAGCGCCACCCACCGGACCGCTTCAACGGAGGCGTCATGAGGCCAGCTTACTACAACGAAATTGACCCTTATGCGGCACAGTGGCTGCGAAACCTGATTGCCGCCGGTCATATTGCAACCGGCGATGTTGATGAACCCTCCATTGAGGATGTGAAACCCGATGACTTGCGAGACTACACGCAGTGCCATTTCTTCGCCGGTATCGGCGTCTGGTCGTATGCCCTGCGTAACGCAGGCTGGCCGGACGACAGGCCCGTATGGACAGGCTCCTGCCCCTGCCAGCCTTTCAGCGCGGCAGGCAAAGGCGGCGGGTTTGATGACGAGCGGCACCTGTGGCCCACGCTCTATTGGCTCATCAGCCAGTGCCGCCCTGAGTGCGTGTTTGGCGAACAGGTTGCAGGCAGCCATGCAAACCTCTGGTTCGACCTTGTACAGGCTGACCTGGAAGCCATGGACTACGCCTTTGGGTGTGTGCCGTTTCCGTCTGCGGGCGTCGGTGCCCCGCACATCCGCGACCGGGCGTACTGGGTGGCCTACGCCGACCACGCGGGACTGGAAAGACGGTTACGAATGCCTGAACGTTCCCCTGAATGCATTGCTGGGGCGCGTAGTGTGGCTGACAACCCCAGTGCGGTTAACGGCTTCTGGCGAGAGGCTGACTGGCTGCGGTGCCGGGATGAAAAGTGGCGGCCAGTTGAACCCGGCGCATTCCCGCTGGTTGATGGGGCTGCCGCCAGAGTGGGACGCCTGCGCGCCTATGGTAACGCCCTCAATGCAGAAGCGGCAAAAGCCTTTATCGCGGCAGCAGGTCTTTCAATGACGACGATCAGGAGCAGGGCATAATGCAGCGAACACAACTTATCCGGTTAATCCATATCGCCCGGCGCGATTTGCAGCTTGACGACGAAACTTACCGCGCGGCGCTTGGGAAGGTGTGTCGCACAAAAACCAGCTGCCGGGATATGACCGTACCCGAGCTGGTCAGGGTGCTGGATGCGTTTAAGAAAAAGGGCTTTAAGGTGCGTTCAAAGCCCGTTTTACGAGGCGTTAAACCCGCTTCACCGGTCGCCAAAATCCTCGTCATCTGGCAGACCCTGCACCGTCAGGGGTTTGTGCAGTCGGGCGATGAAGCGGCACTGAATGCCTGGATAAGGCGTACCACGGCCAGGGAGAACGGCGGCCTGGGGGTGGCGCAGCTGGCCTGGCTCAATCAGGATAGTGCGCTGGCGGTCAAGGTGCTTGAAAAAGCGTGTTGCTTAATAGTGAAATAAGGGTGTTTCGGTGATTGAAGTAAATTTTACGCTGTTCTGAGATGGAAATTCCAAAGACCTGCGCTAAGGAGTAAGAAGGTATCATCAATAAAGGGTCTACGATTCCGTAAAATTTGGGTCATGCAACCGAGGCGCTTGATACCCGCGATGGCGTGTTCAACTGTAATACGGATGCCCGAGATTATTTTATTTTCTTGTTTTTGTTCAGGCGATAAAGGTCTTTTTCGAGTTCCTTTTTTTGGGATTTGTGTATTAGGATGCTGTTTATCTATACCTTGAAAACCGGTATCTGCCCAGATGGTTACCTCAGGAGGAATATGGCGAATTATATCGACTTTATCGAGTAAGCGTTTATCGTGACGGCGCCCATTTTTGCTCA
>NZ_NHNG01000068.1:0-2448 GCF_002287155.1 Arsenophonus sp. ENCA | reverse complement strand
AAAAACGCTCATGTAAGTTCAAATGTTTTCCCTTCATACAACAGTATCTCTTATGGGGTCATTACAGTAATTTTATCTATGTATGACCAAGGATTTACTTTGTTGCATTTCGTTTGGGAATTGGCGTCTTTACAAACATGCCAGAAGTAATAGAGATGATTAAAATTGAGATGCGACACTCTCATATCGATTCCTTTTTGTACCACCGATAACTGTTTATATTCCTTATTTTCTGAACATTGGAAGATAAACGATTCATTTCATTTTACCTAAATAAGATACTCTCGCTACAAAAATAAAATATTGTATTGCGAACACAAAAATACTATTTATTTCACGCAAATATAACTTAAAATTAACGTTATCCTGCCTGATTATCTGCTTTAGTGCTAATTGGTTTTTTAGGTAATACACTATTCAATAATAATAATCCTAAGATAGCCGCTAGCGTCGAACCGATTAGGATCCCCAACCGTGCATAAGTACTAAAATTATCTAAACCTTCAAATGCTAAACTGGCAATAAAAATTGACATGGTAAAGCCAATACCACAGAGTACTGAAACAGCAAATATCTGCTTAAGGTTAATTTTGGCGGGTAATTTTGCAACGCCTAATTTTAACGCTAGCCAACTAAACAGAAAAATACCTGTTGGTTTACCAATTAATAAACCTAACGCGACACCGATCGGTAAAGCACTGGCAAGATTAGTTAGTGTAACACCATCAAGTTGTATGCCTGCATTAGCAAAGGCAAATAATGGCAAAATTAAATAAGCAACCCAAGGATGTAAAAGATGTTCTAACTGTTCAGAGGGTGAATTATTTTGTCCCCCTTTAAGCGGTATCAAAAAGCCCACAATGACACCAGCTAACGTTGCATGGATACCTGATTTTAAAATACAAACCCATAAGATGACACCAACAACCAAATAAGCAGAAGTATTTTCAACTTTACGCCAATTCATCCATATTAATACCAATAGAGAAAGCATAGCTAACCCTAATGCCATGATAGAAACAGATTTAGTATAAAAGAGAGCAATAATGATTATTACGCCAAGATCATCAATAATCGCCAACGCCAGTAGAAATACTTTTAACTCTGTTGGTACACGTTTACCTAATAACGCCATGATACCCAATGCAAATGCAATATCTGTCGCCGCAGGGATCGCCCAACCCTGCCGGGCAATTTCATCATTAAAATTAAAAAATAGATATACCAAAGCGGGTAATAACATACCGCCTACCGCAGCAACAACAGGAAATATCGCTTTATCACGACCGGCTAACGAGCCTTCTATCAGTTCTCGTTTAACTTCCAGGCCAACAACCAAAAAGAAAATGGCCATTAAACCATCGTTGATCCACAATAAAAAAGGTTTATCAATATCTAATACGCTGATTTTAACCGCAATGGGAATATTAAGAAATTGCTGGTAAATACCTTGCAATGGGGTATTAGCCATAATCAAAGCTAAGATGGCAGCAATAATTAACAGCACCCCACTTGCTGCTTCTAATTTTAAAAACTGTCGTATAATTGCCGTCATTACTATAACCTCAGTGTTAATTAGCTTAATTAATTTTACGCTAATCCATACAATTCGGAAAACCATTTTTTTTAACGTAAATAATTCGTTTATACCGAGTAGTTACTAACTATTTTGACGCTATTTAGCCGATTAGCTGTTTAAAATTAGGCTAGCATTGAAAAACAATTAGTTAATCTTGGTACTAAAAAAGGTAGGTAATAAAAATCCGATAAGTTTAGTTTTGATAAAACTCCATGATGTTGCAAATAATTGGGTGGTTTTTTGGCTTAATTTTTGCCAAAAAGTTGAACCTACGGCTTCTTTTGTCCCTATCTTATTATTTTGCTTTAATTCCACACTCGCTATAGTTTGTCCTATTTCTTTATCTACTACCAATTCCATTTTTAACTCTGTCGTTCCGCTTTGCAATGGCTGACCGGTTTGATTAGTAACAGTTAATTGTTCATTTTTCTTATCCCTATTTTCTTTTATTTCTTGATAAACCCTAATAAAATATTCTGATTCTTTATCCTTTAATTCTGCGAGTGATCGATTTTGTTCAAGATAACATTCTATTCGATTGAATTCAGCGGCTGTTAAACCTTCTTCTTCATCTTCCTGTTGATATTCTATTGTTGTATGACCAATTTTATTCTCAATATTTGGACTCTTATCATCTATATTACACGAGTTTCGCAGTCTCTAAAAAAGAAGTATAAATTTAAAAACAAGAAAAAATCAGGATGTTCATATTTTGTCCGGTTATCCATGCATTAAAGATATCTATAAAATATTCTTGCAAGTAAGCAGTGTAAGATACTCTAGTTTGGCGTTATCAGAAGTCAGCCCATCGCCTTTATCTCATGACACGGTTAGCCGATGGTTAAAAAGTAGATGTTTCCGCCCTAAAG
>NZ_NHNG01000665.1:0-644 GCF_002287155.1 Arsenophonus sp. ENCA | reverse complement strand
CTCTTTGTCTAAAGGTAAGCCGGATCCAGAGATTTTTTTTAACAGCGGCTAATTTAATCGATGTATTACCTAATGAAGCGATTGGTTTTGAAGATTCACAAGCAGGAATTACAGCATTAAATAGCGCGAATATTTTTTCTGTTGGCATATCGTCAAAAGACAATTTAGTGGGTGCAGATTTACGAGTAGACTCTTTTGAAAAAATTAATTTTGAGCAACTGTTATGTCTATAACTGAATGCTTTAATTATTTAATATAAATAGTAAACATTTAGTAAAATAACCTATTTTCCATCTTTAGGTCAGGCAATAAGCTAGTCATTGAGGTTGGTGATATATAGTTTTACTTATAAATGTTGACAGCGCTTTTTCACTGTCAGCATTTATAATAGCCATTACCTTAATGTATTTAAGAATATGTAACGGGCATGTTTTGCAACTGCTGAATACTAAAATCAACAACAGGAAGCTCTGGAGAAAATAGATGTCTTGTAGTTTTATATGGAAATATTTTTCCTTTACTTACAATATGTTCTCTAATTTTTTCAGGGCAAAAAGGCTCACCGTTACACCAGTGGTAAACACTTACATATTCATAGGTATAATCAAGCATGACACAAGGAAGACATGCTAGACCTAACCGAT
>NZ_NHNG01000753.1:0-2456 GCF_002287155.1 Arsenophonus sp. ENCA | reverse complement strand
TGAGCAAAAATGGGCGCCGTCACGATAAACGCTTACTCGATAAAGTCGATATAATTCGCCATATTCCTCCTGAGGTAACCATCTGGGCAGATACCGGTTTTCAAGGTATAGATAAACAGCATCCTAATACACAAATCCCAAAAAAAGGAACTCGAAAAAGACCTTTATCGCCTGAACAAAAACAAGAAAATAAAATAATCTCGGGCATCCGTATTACAGTTGAACACGCCATCGCGGGTATCAAGCGCCTCGGTTGCATGACCCAAATTTTACGGAATCGTAGACCCTTTATTGATGATACCTTCTTACTCCTTAGCGCAGGTCTTTGGAATTTCCATCTCAGAACAGCGTAAAATTTACTTCAATCACCGAAACACCCTTATTTCACTATTAAGCAACACGCTTAAAGCCTTAGCGATTTGCTAAGGCTTTATTTATCTAATAACTGTGAAATAATTTAGTTTCTATCCATAGAACCTTATGCTGAGTGACCAGCCTGCCAGCCTAGGAATTGCTCATATTTACGCAACGCAATATTGTAATTACTAAAGGCAGAGTCGGTCATTTTATCCTGCATCTGAGCCTGAATTTTTTCAATCGCCAATTCAGCGAGCGGAAATTGCATTTCACTTAACAACTCATCCAGTCGACGTAGCCGCACCACATATTCGCGTACGGTACTATGGCTCATTTCAGTCTCTTTAAACAGATACTGTTTAAACGACATAATATCAAAATAGCCAGTATCACTATTACAATAGATTTCACTACAAAAACGACATAGCGCGGTAAATTTATGCTGTAACTCAGCCCAAGCTTGCCCATCAACCAGCTCGGTCATCGCTGAAATCGCTTCTTTATTCAGAATTTGATCATTAAACACCAATGAAATCCGATCAAGGGTTTTGTTACAGTGTGCGCAGTGAATTTGACTATGTTTATAGTCTTTAATATAACGGCTCAGCGGCCGCTTCTTTTGGTTAGAAACAGACATATTAGATAAGCCCTGTGTGTAAATCGTAAACAAAAAAATAAAAAATATTATTTATCTGGATTTAAGCGCGCTCGTAGCCGTTTTATCGCCTGGCTATGTAGCTGGCTGACGCGGGATTCCCCCGATATTCAACACCGCGCCTATCTCCTTCAGGTTCAGATCTTCTTGATAATAGAGCGTCAAAACCATTTTTTCCCTTTCAGGCAAACATTCTATCGCCTTTATAATATTTTTGCGAATATCAGTTGCTATTAAAGTTTGCAGTGGAATTTCGCTCGTCGTCAACCTCAATAATCGGCTCACAGCTCTCACCGTGCACTTCATGCCACTCATCATAAGAGCATAATTGACTATTGTTGCTATCCTGCAATAACTGCTGATACTCCGACAGACCGATGTGCAACTTATCAGCAATCTCCTGCTCGCTTGCCGGCCGGGCCTAGCGCTTGCTCAAGCTGCTGCATCACTTTGGCCGCTTCCCGCGCCAGACGGCGCACACTACGCGGCACCCAATCGCGGGCGCGTAATTCATCTAACATCGCGCCACGCACCCGTTGCACGGCATAAGTGACAAAAGCGGTACCTTGCGTCATATCAAATCGCTCGATCGCATCTAACAAACCAATACCGCCCGCCTGAATTAAATCATCCAGTTGCACGCTAGCCGGTAATCTAACTTGTAGTTTTAATGCCTCATGACGTACTAAAGGAAGATAGCGCTCCAATAGTACATCTTTTTCAATTATCCCATCCTGGGTATAAAGATCGTTCACCGTAAGCACCTGTCATTGATAACAGGCGCTTATTATCCGAAATTGAGGCGGCAAATAATGGCGAAAATAGTGCTATAAAACGGGCTTTTTTTTACTTATCTATTATTTTTAACCACCTCAGTTAATCGAACACCACAGCTAGCGGCAAATCATGGCCAGTGTGAAAAACATTGACTTAGGCTAACTGATCGCCATCTAGGGTAATATTTTGTTGCTTGAGGATAGTGGTTGCCAGGAGGGGTGTCAGTGAATCAGGCTGGATGGCTTGCGACGATAATCAGCATATTATCATTAATTGCTATTAATAATTATTGATTTTAACAGTGATGGCGATAATATCAGCGCCTATTTGAAAATACAGGCCGACAAAAGCAGGCCTGCAAAATATTAGTAAAATAAGGCCCATTCCCAGTCGAAACGCAACAACCCCATAAAACGTTATGCAGCCATTAGATGAGCTAAAAATACTTCATTTGGAGAAAAATAGCCCAACGATTTTCGTCCCCGAGTATTAAGTATGTGCTCAAGTTCTGCAATCTCGTTGTCCGTGACTGAGTTGAAGTCCGTTCCTTTTGGGTAAAAACGGCGGATAAGTCCGTTACTGTGTTCATTTAAACCACGCTCCCATGAGTGATAAGGCCTGGCAAAGAAGACATTAGCACCGGTGATCTCAGTTATCTGTTTATGCA
>NZ_NHNG01000338.1:0-9188 GCF_002287155.1 Arsenophonus sp. ENCA | reverse complement strand
AGCACCCACGACAGTCAGCATTTCGAAAGGGTCATTGACAAGGCCAACACCAATCGCAATATCTACGCCGACCGAGGCTATCCCTCTGCGGAGCGGGAAGCTTGGCTGAAGGCAAACGGCTATAGGAGCCAGATTCAGCGTAAAGGCCATCGAAACAAACCGTTGTCCAAGACTCAGCAAGGGCGAAACCACAGGATTGCAAAGACTAGGGCACGGGTTGAACATGCATTTGCGGCGATGGAACAAATGGGTAGAAAACTGATCCGCACCATTGGACAGGTGCGCGCTAATTTTGCCATGACGATGATGGCAGCATGTTACAACCTAAAGCGGTTGGCGTACTTCCAGAGCGCGTGCATCGTGGCTTTCTGACGCCCAGAATGGATCAAATGGCCCTAGCCAGGGCAATGTGCGATAGAATCAGTAACGTGATAATCAAAAAAAATCTAATTATTTAGAATGAAAGCCAAGGGTTAATTGAAAATCTTGAGTTTTTCGAGGTGCCCTTAAATATATAGATTGGAAAATATTTTAAGTAATGCTTTAGAATAAACATATTAATTAAATATCGAGTTAAGGTCTGATAAGTGAAAAATGTTTTGAATTTAAAAACCATTGTAATCTAAATTACTCTATTTATATAATTAAAGTGATTTTGATAACATTTATTATTAGAAATTGGATAACAATTTAGTTATAACATAATTCAGAAATTGAAATTTTAATAAACTTCATTATGTTATAAATTTATAACATTATTTAGCAATATTATATTGGTTTATTTGATTTTTGAGAATTTATTTCATTGTTTTTTATTTTTATTTTTTTACAAAAATAAATAAATCTATTGCTTTATTTCTTTAAATTACAAATAATTAACAATTTAATGGTGGATAACCTACATCAATTGCTTCGAGATGTGATACTATTCTTCATCCTCATTGAGAAAATGAATAAAGTGAACTTAATTTTCCGATAATATATGAGATGACAGTTTCTTTATTAATAGACTAACAAAATTTTATACCTTTAATGATATGGTACAATTTTATTCTTCAAAGCAGCGTAAAGTTAAATCCGATAATTTGACAGTAATAGCTGAAAGTCTTGATGTTAAGGGTCAAGGTGTTGCGCATTATCAAGGAAAAATAATTTTTATTACTGATTTATTTCCTGGTGAGCAAGCACAAATTCAATTTACAGAAGAGAAAAGGCAATTTGCCAAGGCAAAAGTGAGCAAACGATTGACTGATAATCTTGATCGGGTGGCGCCTTTTTGTCGTCATTTTGGCATCTGTGGTGGTTGTCAACAACAACATGTGACGCCGGCTCTTCAACGTGCTGCGAAAATCAGTAGGTTAGAATATTTATTTCAACGGGAAACGGGCAGTGCGGTAAAATCATTGCCAGTTATTGCCGGTAGTGAGTATGGATATCGCCGTAGAGCGCGGTTTGGTCTTCAATACCAGCATGCAGAGCGTCGTTTACGCATGGGTTTTCGTCAGAGCCAATCAAATGTGTTAGTAGAACTGAAAATGTGTCCTGTGTTACAGCCAGAACTAGAAAAATTATTACTTCCTGTTGCTGACTGTTTAAACAAATTGGCAGCAGTTAAACATTTAGGTCATGTTGAGCTTGTTAATGCAGATAATGGCGTGATTGTTATTTTGCGTCATCTTAAGCCGTTAACTACTAATGATAAAATATTATTAACTGCTTTTGCCAGGCGCTATAATCTCAATGTTTATTTGGTTGATAATAGTGCCAATCGGCTTAAACTTGTTAGTTTGGCAAGTAATGATAGTGAGCCTTATTATTCCATTGAGAATGTGAAATTGACATTTGATCCACAGAATTTTATTCAAGTAAATCCTGAAATTAATAAAAAAATGGTTGCTCAAGCGTTGGATTGGTTAGCGCTTGAGCCGCAAGATAGGGTTTTGGATCTATTTTGTGGCATGGGTAATTTTACCTTACCTATTGCACGTCATGTTAATGCTGTTGTTGGTGTTGAAGGCGTCGCTGAATTGGTGGAGCAAGGACGGTTTAACGCTAGTTTAAATCAATTAACCAACGTTGAGTTTTATCAAGCTGATCTCGAGTTTGACATAGACTGTCAACCTTGGGCAAAATGGGCTTTAACAAAATCTTATTAGATCCTGCACGCGCCGGTGCTATGGGCGTAATGCCACATATTATCAAATTTAAACCAGAACGGGTGGTCTATATCTCCTGTAATCCAACGACATTAGTAAAAGATAGTCAACAATTACTTACAGCCGGTTATCAACTTATGAGTGTCAGGATGTTAGATATGTTCCCGCATACTAGTCATCTAGAGTCTATGGCACTTTTTTGTCGCGATTTAAGCAAATAGGCAAGGAAAGATTATGGTTGCAATTAGAAGCGCTCATTTGACATCTGCAGGAGAATTTGCCGTTGATAAATGGGTTGCCAGTCTCAAACTTACCAACAATGACTCAGAACAAAAGTTAATTGAACTTTGGCATTACTGCTATAGCAAAGTTCAGCAACATGAACATCGTCAATTACTGCTATGGCGTGGCATCGAGATGGGAGAAATCCTGTCAACATTAAGCATGGATCTCGATAGTCTGCGTGCGGCAATGCTGTTTCCCTTAGTTGATGCCAAAATTGTCACTGAGGAAATTATTAATATTGAATTTGGTAAATCGATTCACGGATTGGTTAAAGGTGTGATGGAGATGGACGCCATTCGCCAATTGAATGCTAGCAAATTAGGCGAAAAAAGTTCTACCCAGGTAGATAATATTCGTCGGATGTTGCTCGCTATGGTGGAAGATTTTCGTTGTGTAGTGATTAAGATCGCAGAACGTATTGCCCATTTACGTGAGGTAAGGGAACGCTCTGAAGAAGAAAGAGTCTTAGCAGCAAAAGAGTGCTTAAATATATATGCGCCTTTGGCCAACCGTTTAGGCATTGGACAATTGAAATGGGAGCTAGAAGATTTCTGTTTTCATTATTTACACCCGGATGAATATAAAAAGATTGCTGAATTACTCCATGAACGTCGGATCGATCGTGAACGGTATATTGATGATTTTGTTTCGTCACTGCGACATTTTATGCTACAGGAAAGTATTACCGCAGAAATTTATGGCCGCCCGAAGCATATATATAGCATCTGGCGGAAGATGCAAAAAAAATACCTGGCCTTTGATGAACTGTTTGATGTGTGCGCTGTGCGTATTATCGTTGAACGTTTACAGGATTGTTACGCTGCATTAGGTATTGTGCATACTCATTTTCGTCATTTACCTGATGAATTTGATGATTATGTTGCTAATCCTAAACCGAATGGCTATCAATCCATTCATACTGTGGTGTTAGGGCCAAATGGTAAAGCGATTGAAGTACAAATTCGGACCAGACAAATGCACGAAAATGCTGAATTAGGTATTGCCGCCCATTGGAAATACAAAGAAGGTGCGGTAATAACAGGCAAAGGCAGTAGCTATGAAAATCGTATTGTTTGGTTAAGAAAATTGATAGCCTGGCAGGAAGAGATGGCTGATTCAGGGGAAATACTTGATGAGGTTCGTAGCCAGATTTTTGATGATCGCGTATATGTTTTTACACCTAAAGGTGATGTCATTGATTTGCCTGCTGGCTCAACTCCACTTGATTTTGCCTACCATATTCATAGTGATGTCGGTCATCGCTGTATTGGCGCTAAGATCAGCGGCCGGATTGTTCCTTTTAGTTATCACTTACAGATGGGAGATCAAATTGAAATTATTACGCAAAAATATCCCAATCCTAGCCGTGACTGGCTCAATCCAAATTTAGGCTATGTTACGACAAACCGCGGTCGCGCTAAGATCCACAATTGGTTTCGTAAGCAGGATCGTGATAAGAATATCCAGGCAGGGCGACAAATATTAGATAACGAACTTAATCAACTGGCGATAAGTATAAAAGAGGCGGAAAAGTTGTTATTAACCCGCTACAACGTTAACTCATTGGATGAAGTGCTGGCAGGTATTGGTGTTGGTGATATTCGGATTAATCAACTAGTAAATTTTTTACAGAATAAGTTTAGCCAAACCACTGCCGAAGAAGCAGACCGCGCTGCGTTAAAAACACTGGAAGCTAAAATATCCTCTATCCGCTTGCCAGTAAAAGATAGCGGTAGAATTGTGGTAGAAGGGGTTGGCAACTTAATGCACCACATTGCTCGTTGCTGTCAGCCAATTCCTGGTGATGATATTGTTGGTTTTATTACTAAAGGTCGAGGTATTTCGATCCATTGTATCGATTGTGAGCAACTGATCGAGCTACAATTGCATGCACCAGAAAGAATTGTCGATGCTATTTGGGGTGAAAACTACGCTAGTGGTTATTCATTAGGATTGAGAATTATTGCTAATGATCGTAGTGGGTTATTAAGAGATATTACGACTATTCTAGCTAATGAAAAAGTAAATGTTTTAAGTGTTAGTAGTCGTAGTGATGTTAAACAACAATTGGCGACTATTGATTTAAATATTGAAATCAATCACTTACCTGTTTTAGGTCGTATTTTAGCAAAATTAAATCAACTCCATGATGTATTTGAGGCTAAACGTTATATTAAGTCGTAACTATAACATCATGTTTTAGTAAGTGGCGCATTGATAGGTTTTTGAACTTTATTAACTTCGGATGGAAATAATATGCAAACGGACTCAGCTGCAATAGAACAATTGTTATTGATTATGACTCAGTTACGTGATCCTGAACATGGTTGTACATGGGATAAAGTGCAATCTTTTGCCACAATAGCGCCTTTTACGCTGGAGGAAACTTATGAAGTTGTTGATGCTATTGAACGACAAGATTTTGCTGCTTTAAAAGAAGAATTGGGTGATTTACTGTTTCATATTGTCTTTTATGCCCAGATCGCAAAAGAACAAAAATTATTCGATTTTAATGAAATCTGCCAAATTGTCAGTCAAAAGTTAATATCACGTCATCCTCATATTTTTGCTGGACAATCGATTATTAATAGCGATAAAGCAATATATGATTGGGAAAAAAATAAAGTCAAAGAACGGGCCGCAAAAAATCAGCATTCAGTTTTAGATGATATTCCACAAGTACTGCCGGCATTAATGAAAGCCAACAAAATGCAAAAACGCTGTGCGGCTGTCGGTTTTGATTGGGACAAATTTGCCCCGGTATTAGCCAAAGTTCATGAAGAAATTGAAGAGGTTTTGGCAGAAATAAATAAGCCTGAACCGAGCCAATCACATATTGAAGAAGAAATTGGTGATTTACTTTTTGCGGTGGTTAATTTATCACGCCATCTTGGTCATGAACCTGAATTAGCATTACAAAAAGCGTGTCGTAAATTTGAACACCGTTTTCGCCGTGTAGAAAAACTGATCTTAAACAAAGGCGGTTCATTAGAAAATGCTACACTAGATGAAATGGAAAAACTTTGGCAGCAAATTAAAAAAGAGTGATTATTATTTTTAGCTGAATGGATTAAGTATCAGTTAGGATGTTATAATCGAGCAGCTATTTATTGACAGGAATTTGCATAAGCTAATTCTTGATATTGAAAGATTATTGATAAAAGTTAACCTTAATAGGTTTAGAACATTTGTAGCAGATTTAAGGTTAGGGTATAGTGCTTTCCCGTCCTGTTATATTCATCGTCTTTTACACCTAAATTTTCAGGTTTAGCATGAAAACAAATTATATTTTTGTAACCGGCGGGGTAGTATCCTCTCTGGGCAAAGGCATTGCCGCAGCTTCTTTGGCTGCTATACTTGAAGCGCGTGGACTGAATGTTACTATTATGAAACTGGATCCTTATATTAATGTTGATCCAGGCACGATGAGCCCAATCCAACATGGAGAAGTTTATGTCACCGAAGATGGTGCAGAAACTGATCTTGATCTGGGCCATTATGAACGTTTTATTCGTACTAAAATGACACGCCGTAATAATTTCACAACCGGTTGCGTATACTCTGAAGTATTGCGTAAAGAGCGTCGTGGTGATTATTTGGGCGAAACTATTCAAGTTATTCCTCATATTACTGATGAGATCAAAAACCGGATTATTCGTGGCGGAGAAGGTCACGATATCGTTTTGGTTGAAGTTGGTGGCACAGTGGGCGATATTGAATCTTTACCGTTTCTGGAAGCAATTCGTCAATTAGCGGTTGATGTTGGTCGTAAACACACTATTTTCCTGCATCTTACTTTAGTGCCTTATTTACCTGCCGCAGGTGAAGTTAAAACCAAACCAACCCAACATTCAGTAAAAGAACTTCTTTCTATTGGTATTCAGCCAGACGTGCTAATTTGCCGTTCAGATCGGGTTATTCCAGTTAATGAACGGGCAAAAATTGCGCTTTTCTGCAATGTACCGAAAGAAGCGGTTATTTCATTAGAAGATGTTGATTCAATTTATAAAATTCCTGCATTATTGAAATCTCAGCAGCTAGATGACTATATTTGTAAGAAATTTGAACTTACTTGCCCAGCAGCTGATTTGTCTGAATGGGAACAGGTTATTGAAGCGCAAGCCAATCCGGTAGGTAAGGTAACTATTGGCATGGTAGGTAAATATATAGAGTTACCTGATGCTTATAAATCGGTTATTGAAGCGTTAAAACATGGCGGTTTAAAAAATCGTTTAACAGTGAACATCAAGCTGATTGATTCTGAAGATATTGAAGCGCGTGGTACCGAACTATTAAAAGAACTTGATGCTATCTTGGTTCCAGGTGGTTTTGGTGAACGGGGTGTCGAAGGGAAAATTATGGCAGCTCGTTACGCACGTAAAAATAATATTCCTTATTTGGGTATTTGCCTGGGAATGCAAGTCGCTCTGATTGAATATGCCCGTCATGTTGCTGGTATGGAAGGGGCAAACTCAACAGAATTTGCGCCAGATTGTCCATATCCGGTTGTTGCCTTAATTACGGAATGGTCTGATGACAGTGGTAGTATTAAAGTTCGTAATGAGAAGAGCGATCTTGGCGGTACGATGCGAGTAGGTAGCCAATTATGCCGTTTAGAGAAAGGTAGTAAAGTCCGTGAGTTGTACAATAGCGACACAATTATGGAGCGGCATCGCCACCGTTATGAAGTCAATGGTAAGCTTTTGGCGCGTATTGAAGAAGCGGGTTTACGTATTGCAGGACGCTCAGCGGACAATAAGCTGGTGGAAATTATCGAGGATCCTAACCATCCTTGGTTTGTCGCTTGTCAGTTTCATCCTGAATTTACTTCGACACCAAGGGATGGTCATCCGTTATTTGCTGGTTTTATTAAAGCCGCAAAGGAATATCAGCAAGGCCAGTTGAAAATAGATATGGGCTAATGGTATTAATTTGTTACCATTGGCTGAAATTTAACTTGTACTGAGGAAAATTTAATGTCCAAAATCGTTAAAGTCATCGGGCGTGAAATCATCGACTCCCGTGGTAATCCGACTGTTGAAGCAGAGGTTCATTTAGAAGGCGGATTTGTTGGTTTAGCAGCGGCGCCATCTGGCGCATCGACCGGTTCACGAGAAGCATTAGAGCTACGTGATGGTGATAAACATCGCTTTTTAGGTAAAGGTGTTTTGAAGGCAGTTGCAGCAGTAAATGGCCCAATTGCTGATGCATTGATCGACCAAGATGCCAAAAATCAGGCTAATATCGATAAAATCATGATCGAATTAGACGGTACAGAAAATAAATCTAAATTCGGTGCTAATGCGATTTTGGCCGTTTCCCTGGCTAATGCAAAAGCGGCTGCGGCAGCGAAAGGTATGCCTTTATATGAGCATATTGCTGAATTGAATGGCACAGCGGGTAAATTCTCTATCCCTTTACCAATGATGAATATTATCAATGGTGGCGAACATGCGGATAACAATGTTGATATTCAAGAGTTTATGATCCAGCCAGTGGGCGCAAAAAGCTTGAAAGAAGCAGTTCGGATGGGATCAGAAGTTTTTCACCACTTGGCAAAAGTGTTAAAAGCCAAAGGGATGAATACAGCGGTCGGCGATGAAGGTGGCTATGCACCAAATTTGGAATCTAATGCCGCAGCTTTAGCCGCAATTAAGGACGCCATTGAAGCAGCAGGTTATGAGTTAGGTAAAGATATTACTTTAGCAATGGATTGTGCCGCCTCAGAATTTTACAATCAGGAAACGGGTAATTATGAGCTGAAAGGTGAAGGTAAAACTTTTACTTCACAAGAATTTACTCATTATCTCGAAGAATTAACCAAACAATATCCTATCGTTTCTATTGAAGATGGTCTTAATGAGTCAGATTGGGATGGTTTCGCTTACCAGACTAAAGTGTTAGGAGACAAAATTCAGTTAGTTGGTGATGATTTATTCGTTACTAATACCAAGATTTTGCAAGAAGGCATTGAAAAAGGAATTGCTAATTCTATTTTAATTAAATTCAATCAGATTGGTAGTTTAACCGAAACTTTAGCAGCAATTAAGATGGCAAAAGATGCCGGCTACACTGCGGTTATCTCACATCGTTCAGGTGAAACTGAAGACGCTACGATTGCAGATTTGGCAGTAGGAACAGCAGCGGGCCAGATCAAAACAGGTTCAATGAGCCGTTCTGATCGAGTTGCTAAATATAACCAATTAATCCGTATTGAAGAAGTGTTAGGTGAAAAAGCGCCTTTTAATGGTCTAAAAGAAGTTAAAGGCCAGGCTTAAATTTACTGTTATTGATTAGTCATATATTAAAGGCGAGAGACTTATTGTTATCTCGCCTTTTTTATTAATAATCCTTGGATCTCTTTTATGCTTTTATTGTCGCTTAATAATGCAACTGTTTATTAATATTATCAATTTATTTATCATGGTTGCCGGCCAAGAATTAGCGATCCTAAGTTTTCAAATAGACTATCACCGCGTAGGGAAAAATTTTGTGCGATCAGCGAGCCGTTTAATTGGATATTATTATTTTTGCATGAATAACTATTACTACATTAAACTAGTTGCTGAATAGAGACTTGCATTTTTTGTCACGCTATTGAGAATAAAAAGAGGTTTAACTTAGAGAATAAAGGTTTGAAATGATCAACAAAGAGCGGCTGTTACGAGATAATCGTTTATGTAAAGCAATCATTGGATTATCAGTCGAAGAATTGAAAAATTTAGCCGCTGAATTTTCAGCTTGTTA
>NZ_NHNG01000666.1:0-2461 GCF_002287155.1 Arsenophonus sp. ENCA | reverse complement strand
GTTCAGATTGAGTAAGTAAAGCGCGCATCTGCTCAGCAACGCCCTCTTTTTGTTGACGTAATTCAATTAATTTTTTCATGTATGTATTTTCTCTCTAGCATAAAAAAAGCGGCTACCGCAAAGTAACCGCCTTTTCGTGAAATTCAGGTTGTAGTGTTAAGAAATAACATAAATATAGTACTTTGCTTTTTAAAAGAAATAAAGAATTTGCAGGAAGATAAACCCTTCTTTAGGCAATTTTAGGTAGGGGGTAAGGTGCTTGTAGCACTCTTAAGAAAATCAGGACTTAATGCAGTATGTTTCTTTCTTCCTTGACAAATCTGTCTATTTCCAGTTTTACCTCATCCATAACAAGACATCCCTCTATAAATCCTTCTGCCGCCTGTAGACGCTTGACAACTTTATCACGTGAGACGCCATAATGATCTGCTATCTTTTGAGGTGAATAGCGTTTCAGGTAATACATGATGATTAGGGAATAATAATCTTTTTTATAATCCTTCAACCGCCTTATAGCCTTATCTATTTTCTCTCCATCCTGATCACCACAACTTGGTTGCATTTTCCCAATACTGGGTATTGCTAGCTTGGCTAAGACAGACGCACGAGGCCACTTGCAATTAATAGCCCCATCCGCTGCCCATGCACCCCAGTGTTCAAGCACACGTTGAATATCTCGCATATCCTTGCCTTATTGCTGTAAATTGCGAATATTAGTGTTTACCTGTTCTAATTCATTCTCTATTCTATCTATTGCATCTCCCATGAATTCCATTCTTTTGTACATTTTTCTTAGTTCCATTACCGCTAAAGCTTGATAAACATGCTGCATGTTTATGCCGGAATTTATTAATGCATTGATATCATCTCTGAAATCATTTAGTTCTATTGATGTAATAGACATTTTTTATCCTTTTGGTTTAATTAAATACATTGAAATTAAAGTGTTACCTTCACTGGGATAGCCAGCCAAGAGAAAAGGTGGGTATTAACTAAAAACCTCCTTACTATTCTCTTTGTAATAAACGATACGTCTATTTTTTGAGCGCTGATTGCCATAGTTATCATGCTTTCATTGATAGCTATTGGCACACTTCCCCCCTCTTGTTTTGATAGTTTTCAATCTTGCACTACCCACATAATACCCACTTTATCCCCCATTTTTTAGGTGCCCACTTTTTTACCCAAGCATTTTTAAACTTAGGCTGTAGGCCGCGCTATTGCTGGGTTTGTTGGAATTCCCCACTTTTTCCACATATAGGCGAGAAAAGTGGGTCATTATGTTAATTAAATGTTAAATTCACTAAGTGTTACCCATTTTGTTACCCACTTTTATCAAGTGTTATCCTTGATGACAGGGTGTAAATCGTTGCCATCCACACGCACCAATCCCTCATTTTCAAGTTTTACAAGCCAGCGACGAAAATGCTTAATATCAATCCCCATTGATTTCATGTCGTCACGAATTAACGCGATTGTGCATGGATCTTTGAGGGATGTTCTTGAGCGTATGCATTGCCATAGCGCGGTATGGTTATCCGTTTTGTTGCTAACTGCGCCAATGATCAGATCCTCCTCCTTCGGCTCACGAGGCTTATCAACCACTATTAGCGAAGTCACAAGCTCGCCGTCGCTATCGGTGAATAGTTCTACTACGCGCAGGTCATAAGCCTTAGCTTCTGGCTCCTCGGCATCCTTCATTTTGGTACAGGCAATAACCAAGGCGTTTCCATCGCACTCACGGTTAATTTTAAATTCAGCATCCAGTGCAGCACGGAAAGCACTTGAACCTCGCGCACCTTTTGACTCATCCTTGCCGGAATGGTGAATCACCAGAATTGTTGCACCTGTTTGTTTTTTAAGTTCATCACAACCGCGTACAAATGCGCCCATATCTTTAGCATCATTCTCATCAGAACCGCCAAAGCAACGTGCCAGGGTGTCGAGAATAATTAAGCGAACAGGCTTGCCGGTTTCAGCTTCTACCTGTTTAGCTGCAATCGCCATTTCCTTTATTTCCATCGGTGCAGCAGGGAATATAGGTGTATTGACAAGGTAAAGATTATTAGCCTCCTGACCATGCACTATTTCCCATGCCTTGATACGGCGTGGTACACCAATACCACCCTCGCCAACCACATACATCACAGATCCATGCGCGACACGATGCTCTCCCCAATCTTTACCGGTTGCGATATGGCAGGCCCACGAACCAGCAAGAAAGCTCTTATACGAACCGCTAGGCCCGTAAATGCTGCATAACGAATGGGCAGGAATAAGCCCCTTAACAACATAATCAAGCTGGGTATCAAATCCGGCAGATCCTATACTCATTAAACTAGTTGCTGAATAGAGACTTGCATTTTTTGTCACGCTATTGAGAATAAAAAGAGGTTTAACTTAGAGAATAAAGGTTTGAAATGATCAACAAAGAGCGGCTGTTACGAGATAATCGTTTATG
>NZ_NHNG01000544.1:0-2469 GCF_002287155.1 Arsenophonus sp. ENCA | reverse complement strand
GCACTGCCGGGGCTGATTAACCAGACCCACCGGAAAATCCGGGAAGCGTCGGCAGATGGAGCTTACGATACCCGTTACTGCCATGATGCTCTGCTGAGGAAAAAAATCAGGCCGCTTATCCCACCGAGAAAAGGTGGACAGTATTGGCCCGACAAATACCATGAACGCAACCATGCCGTGGCGAATCAGTATCTGAGCGGTAACAATGACGTCTGGAAGAAAAAAACAGGTTATCACCGGCGTTCAGTGGCTGAAACCGCGATGTTCCGCATCAAAACCTTGCTGGGCGGTCATCTGAGCCTGCGAGACTATGACGCTCAGGTAGGTGAGGCGATGGCAATGGTTAAGGCGCTGAACCGCATGACGCTGCTGGGCATGCCGAACAGCATTCGCATTGCATAATGGGAGTACCGGCGGGAGTCATCCTGTCCGCTACCTCTGATTTATTCAACAAAGCCTATTTGAATAAGAAAACAACACTTGATTTCTGTTTTCTTGCTATTTGAATATGAATAGCGCATAATGCGTGCCTCTATTGTTCATATAGAGCCATTCAATGGGGTCCTGTTGGTTCTCCCGCAGTGTTAACTTGTTAACTTGGTCAGGTCTGGAAAGAAGCAGCCATAGCAAGGGGTGTATGTGCGGGGATGTCGCTGACAGGACTCCGCCAGTTTAACATTTCTAAGATATTTATACTTTTTTCAGATAAAATTAATCCAGTTAATAAAAATTGTTTTTATGTTGAAAGTTGCTAAATTAATTCAATATGGTTGGTTTTTTACTTAGAGAAAAATTTTCAATTAATTTGATGAATTTTCATTTTAATCTAAATGCCAGTTTTTGGTTTAGTTTTTATAGAAAAATAAGATTATGTAAAATTATGAATTTTGATTAATGATGCAATTGAATTATTAATTAAAAAATAAATAGCATTGATTCTTTTCATGAATAGCTATTGTTTAGATATGGTTTTTATTAATGAAAAAGAGTTATGATTGAGTGAGGATAATTATAGGGTTATTTTTTGATTAAGTGAAAATATAAATATGGTTCATTGTTTAATCTAATAACGTAAGCAACACCACGATATAATTATCCGTGCAATGAATGAATATTTTAAGTTATATAGTTATTAATAAAAGCCGATAACGGCTATCGGCTAAAATTATAACCATATCCTATCTGATAAAGGAAAGATTTACTTATTAACGAACATATTTCCAAACTGACGAAGGAATTTTGTCATAAAGTTTATTCATTGTGAGCTCTGCTAACCTATGGTCTGCGGCAGAATAAAATAATTCAAGTTCGTCTTCAGATAATTCATATTTGTTTTTTTCGATTACGCGCTCCAATGTTTCGATAGTCGTACATTTTCTTAAGCGCCTCAGATAGTCAATTTTAGTCATAATTTCCTTTCTTTAAATTATAGATGTATAAAATATGAATGTTATTGGCTGTTGCGTCAAGTGTTACTTAATGAATATTTTATATCATTTGTTAATATTTCAGCCAAATGCTCATTCATTTTTTGCCAATCAGAAATATCTGTTAGGCTCATTATAGGTTTACCAAATAGGTTATAAGTTTCATCCAAATATTCGTCAATAAAAATAAAAAGGTTTACGTTATTCGGATATTTTAATTTAAATTGACCAATAAAATCTGTGATATGATCAATTAATACATTAAGTTTAACGCTTTGAGCGGAACCAAGATCATTTTTCCAATGGGTTTTTGTCCTATGCAAAGTTAACATCGCTTCACGATATAGAGCATCACATAAATACTTTAGCACTAAGATATCATAACTCCTTGGTGAGTACTGATCCATAATCACCTCCATTTAAACCACAGATTACGGGTTATTACTCATTTTTATTGCATAATACTGCTAAAGATGAAGAAATTACCATTGAATTAATATATTGTTTTATTTTTTGTAAAATCAAAACACTATTAATTATGATTGTTACCAAAATTATAAATAGGTGTCGATAAACAATCAGAAGAATCTAGATAATTTATAAAATTTATACTTGTGTGAGTATAGTAAAAGTAAAGCAAACAGCCTACTGGATATTAATATAGCACTATTATCGCATAAGTCACTATCTCTGTATAAAGTTTTTTGTTATATGATGTTAATCAAGCAACTAATCTAGAGCAAAATATCAAATATATACAAAAATTTACAGTATTACTGTGTTATTTTATTATTATTTATTTTTTTATTAAAAAATAAGTTCTAGTCATATATTTAGAGTTATTTTTCATTTATTAAAAAACATGTTTACTTAAAAGGCCAGAATATCTGGCCTTTTAATGGAAATATTACTAATGGGCACCTCGAAAAACCTAAGCCGAGTTTGATTTTGCTGATAAAGTTATCGGAAGCTGGTCTACTGAGCTAACCACCATGAAGAAACGCAGCGCCATTAAGAATGACCTCTTTGCAAACCAGTATCA
>NZ_NHNG01000330.1:0-2470 GCF_002287155.1 Arsenophonus sp. ENCA | reverse complement strand
ATAAAGGTATTGAGAAAAAAGGATTTTCGATGAGTTTTGACCTTGACCATCGCATAAGGATCCAAAATGCCAATTTAGCCGATGGATTGCTAACATTAATTTTTAATTATGAAATACCGGAAGAACAAAAACCACAAAAGATTGCTATTGGTCAAAAATCTCAACCAGAAGTTATTGAGCACAAGAAATAACTTTAAAAGCCCCTGAGATTAGGGGCTTTTAAATAAAAAGCATTCTCTTATTTTTGTCGAAAAAAATAATTAACTTTGTAGTCCACTTCACTGAATTTTTTCTTTACTACATCATAGCCATATTGATTCATCATCCGTTGATCAATATCTTGAGGTTTGGTATTAGCAAACTCAAACATAGAATCAACTCTTAATTCAGTTTTAAGGACGGAATCGGCAATTAAAGCCAGCTTTTCATCCAAACTAACATCTTGATTACCACCCTCTTCTCTTTTTTTCTTTAAAACTCTTGCGCCGATTTTTAACATATCTAATGCGATAGCAGTACGATTTGCTGTCGATTTATTCTCTCCATCTTTTAGTTTTTCATTAATTATTTCATCAATTAAATGCAAAATAGTGAAAGGAATTGTTAATGTCATTCGATGAATATTTTGTTCTTTCATAAAAAATTTTCCTAAATTTATAAAAATAAGACCAATTATTGTTTAATTTCTAACCTCAAAAAACACCCATAAACATATTATGATATGTTTATTAGCGCATTTGGTAGAAAAATGCCAAAAAAAAGCATTATTTAATGCATTCTATAATATGTTTATAAGCATTTAATAAAATTAAAATAAGCATGTATTTAATATTTATTCTTTATTAACAATGAGTTGTTTTAATATACTTATAATCGTTTTAAAATATGTTTATAAACATATGTTTTTATTGATCAAATAATACCCATATTAATTATAAACAACTGAAATTTAAATATAAAATTATGCAAAATTTATTTTGCGAGTCGTGTTTGAGTTAGTGGTAGAAAAAGCGGATTGAGATAGGTAAAATTGAAAATGATGATTGGAATATCTTTAAAAAATCCTTTTGCTTTATAGGGGCGAAAATATGCCTAATTGTTCTGGTTTAAACCAATAAACGGGGAAGCTAGATAGGTTAAAAACATTTCCTTCTTGCTCATCATTAAATAAAGAGTATTGTGATGAAGATAAAAAATTTAATGTGGCTATTTTTTCTTATTATCTCAAAATTATCGCTTGCCGATTGTTTTTATAAAGCAGGAAGTTATTATCAAATAGACCCAGATTACTTAAGAGCCATTGCCAGACAAGAATCCAATTTTAATCCCCATGCAAAAAACAAAAATAAAGATGGCTCACTTGATTTAGGGATTATGCAGATTAATAGCAAAACCTTTAATGCCATTAAAAAAGAATATCCTGCATTATCTGAAAAAGACTTAATTAATCATCCTTGTTTAAATATTCATATTGGTGCAATGATTTTAAGTCGTAACTTTGCTAGCTACGGCAAAAATTGGCTAGCCGTCGGAATGTATAACGCTGGAATGAGAAATACCAATACATCAATTAAAAATCGTTACCACTATGCAATAAAAATTCATCAGTACTACAACCAGATTAAAGACAGAGAAATTAACTCAAAACAAATTGATTAAAAAAATTTTCATTACTATCACTCACTTCCTGATAAAGCGTAATTCAAAGGTAACCAATTAATATTACGATTAATTAATTTTGATGCTATTTTTATGCCTGCTGGTTCATTACCGTTACCATGAATTAAAACAATACTTCCTGATTTAGGTTGTTCACCTTTCGCTAACCAGGCATTACTACCAATTGGAATTAAACCTAAATTATTTAATTCTTTCACTGTTATTTTATTTGAAACCAATCCAGGGAACCGAAAAAATATTGAAGGAACCTGATTATGTTGCAATAACAGTTTCTCCGTCATTAATATCTCAGTTTTTATATTTACTCTTGGCGATAATAAAAAATTTTCATTAAGCGGTTTATCCCTAAAATAGGGATGATTAAACGAATGATTCACCCAGGTTATATCTAAACTCTTTTTATTGTTAATTAACCAATTAAATTCTTCCGGATGATTACTTATCCATAAACCACTTATGGCGATAGCGATAGGAAATTTTTTATTTCTTTCGTTAGCGACTGTTAATAAAATTCTAAAGAAATCACTTTCAAACAATCTGGTTGAAGGGCATAAATCAATACTAAGAAACATACCTTTAATATCATCAGAATGCGTCAACCCATAATTCTGGGCACCTCGAAAAACCTAAGCCGAGTTTGATTTTGCTGATAAAGTTATCGGAAGCTGGTCTACTGAGCTAACCACCATGAAGAAACGCAGCGCCATTAAGAATGACCTCTTTGCAAACCAGTATCACCAACAGACGATCGACAAGTTGGGTGACCCGCTGGTCAAGATCGAAACCTGTA
>NZ_NHNG01000509.1:0-2476 GCF_002287155.1 Arsenophonus sp. ENCA | reverse complement strand
TCTTGAGCATGAAAGCCGTCGAGCAATCGCACGTATAGACATACCCTGGCGATGTAAAACAGAAATTTCCACTCTGATCTCCAATGTTATCATCGGCAGTACCTTAAAACTGCCATTTTTACTCTTGGTGGATCAGTTTTACATTAGCAAGTGGATCATTTTTACATTGGTAGCGACAGCTCGCCGGTTTCTCTTACATCGGTATGTCAACCTTGTTACGTCTCACCACCCCGTTTGACATCGGTTTGGTGAGGTTTATAACCGTAAGAGAGGCCGCAATATGGCTACCATTCAACCGTGCAATAAATTCATTGATACCTACTGGGTCATTCCCGAACACTCTACCGCACCTTACGGCAAAGTGTCGTTCACACGTCAAGATCGACGTACCTTCATCTCCATGTTCAAAGATAGTCGCCTTATATGGGCTGGTCGTAAGCCTGTGCAGGAGGTGGCGATATGAGAACCTTCGACTTAAATCAGGTTGCAGAATTGAGAGATATATTCCCTGAACTAACCCCTGTTCAGTTTGAAACAGCGATGCTTCTATCTCTTGGTTTGTCTCAAGGCGAAATAGCTGACCTTCGTTCAGTTAAATATCAAGTGGTCAATCAAACATTAGAGGACATTAAAGTTAAGCTGAATTTTTATTCACTTAATAATTTAATGACAATGTTTCAAGTTCGCTTATTAATTTTCGCTCTTAAAGGGTGTGCAATACACCACAAAGACAAAAAGAAAAAATAATTGAATGAATTAAAGGCTTAACACTCGCTGAGCGTTGAGCCTTAACACATAATTCTCATCTCTGCACCATGAATTTTTTAAGGTATTTTTATGAATCACGCCATTTAAAATAATCCGTCTTAGAAGCAAACGGCGAGTCTTACGACTCTCTCATTACCACAACCAAATAAATTAAAATTTTAACATTTCCTCCTCCACCTCACGCTAGCACCAGGGAAACCTTAAACCAGCTATGTCCTAGCTGGTTTTTTTTGTTGCTCCGCACACACAGGAATCCCTATTAACGGCTACTGAATTGTTTAAAAAATAACCATAAAAGACTTAAATACGCTTAGCAGGGGCGCAAGCGCGGTTCCGTGGTCTCTGTCGGCTACGTAGTTCGCTTCGCTCAGGTATCGGCGCGCAGAAGCTCCTGTACGCCTCTGTAAGCGATTTTCACGCCTTCCATGCCCTGACGGGCATCTAAAACTAAAACGAACGAATCAGCCTACGGCTGCAAATCGATAATCGGTGAGTTCGGAGATTAAATCTCAATATTGGCTATATTTTAACCTTTCAGGCAAATTTTAGATTGAAATTGCATATTGATATTCAATTCACCCTCAAAAGTCGATTTTAAGCCACCTAGAACGCTCTCTAGGGCGTTTTCGCTGTTTTATTCATAACGGTACCGCTAAAAATTTTGCGGGGCTTAGCGTCGCTTCTAGTAAGATTTTGTGTTTTACTTTTGAAATGACGCTCATCCTTCTGATTTCGTTAACTGAGTTAATGCCACGATGAAAAAAGATTTCCAACCCCGACCGTTAAAATCGCTTTTTGAACGGAATAATGCCTGGGCGGAGATAATGCAAACCACAAAACTGAGAGAAATTGAAATCGAAGTGGTCACCAAGATGTTGGCTTGTGGCACAACGATGATGGGTTTCCGTGAGTATTGTTGTGAAAAAGAGAATTGTGATCATCAAAAGTTAGTTTGTTTTACCTGCAAGGGGAGAGGTTGTCCATCTTGTGGGACAAAATTGACGGATAATTGGATACATACCTCAGTTGATCGTTTGCCGAATGTCAAATGGCAGCATGGCACATTTACGATGCCGGATAGTTTATGGGAACTATTTGAAGTTAATCGTGGGTTACTCGGCAAGCTGTTCCCGTTTGCAGCCGATAATTTACTCTATGCAGCAGAGAAACGTGGACTCACGATGGGTATTTTTGGGGCGCTCCATACCTATGGTCGAAAACTAAACTGGAATACGCATATTCATCTTTCATGGACAATGGGTGGTATCAATCAGCATGAGCAGTGGAAATCGATGCAATTTGATTTATCCAAAGTGAGAGAACGGTGGATGTGGAATGTTCGGCAATATCTTCTTTCCGTCTGGGGGAAAATTCACCTACCGGAACATCTACAGCACATCAGAGATTATGACAGGGCGGGATTCCACTTTGCTTAAAAATTGCACAGCAACCGATTTTTGAAAGATATTCTCAATAAATAATCCTTCGCAAAGAAGATGCCATCAATATAAAGACTAAACTAGTTGCTGAATAGAGACTTGCATTTTTTGTCACGCTATTGAGAATAAAAAGAGGTTTAACTTAGAGAATAAAGGTTTGAAATGATCAACAAAGAGCGGCTGTTACGAGATAATCGTTTATGTAAAGCAATCATTGGATTATCAGTCGAAGAATTGAAAAATTTAGCCGCTGAATTTTCAGCTTGTTA
>NZ_NHNG01000660.1:0-2476 GCF_002287155.1 Arsenophonus sp. ENCA | reverse complement strand
AAATCTTGAATCAGCGAAAGAGCATGGTTGAACCTGTGTTTTCAGCATTGCGGGGAATTCAGGGTTTGGAACGTTTCCGGCGTAAGGGATTATTAGCGGTAAAGCTCGAATTTACCCTGCATGCAATGGCCTATAACTTATCAAGAGCGGTTGCTCTGATATTATGGATGATTTTCAGTCTATTATTTGTACAAACTAAAATCAGAAAAAGAGAAAATCTGCACGGTGGGATATTGTTGAAAAAAAAATTCCACCCCTTTTGCGACAGCCTCGCATTCAGCGCGAACTGGAAGAGAGCGGTATTGATGCCCGGACAGCAAATTTACCGCTTACGGGCCGGGAGTTGGCCATTTTGCCCCGCGCCGGGGGCTTACCGTCAGTAGAAGAAATTTACGGCAGTGGCAAACAACTGATGGCGCTTCTGGTGCTGTCCGATGGCAAGCGGGCCGAACTGCGGCAGGGCGAGCAGATCCCCGGCACCCGTTTTTTGATTGAGACGATTAGCGCCCGCGAAGTCCGGGTGGCTGACGGCAACGATAAACGCACACTGGCCTTTTATTGATAAGCAACTGTCTTGAACGATATATTGCAGAAAAGCTAAGCTAATCACATGAAGCGACTCACCGACTCTCTACCTGACAAAGTTTTTTATAAAAAGTATTAGTGCGGTCCGCAAAAAGTTTGTTACTCTGATACAATTGCAATAAAAGACGCGGGATAATGCATATGCGTGGTTACCCGAAAAACGTCAAATAATCTCCCTGCGATAATTCAAGCAAACGGATTGAGATAAACATCCGGTTATTGAAATTTAAGCACACTTTAGTTAATCCAACATAAAAAACCAGCGAAGACACGCACCACTGAAAAAGTATTTTACCCTAAATCACCCCGCACAATGGCGGGGTGATGCATTTTTGCGTTCGTTAAAAAGGAAAAATCATTATGTACGACAAATCTTTAATCGATAGCTTATTTGAAAAGGCTAAAACAAAAATAACGAGCGGCATTTCACTCGACGAGCTCGCTCACAGCTCTTTCGATGAATTCTGTGAAAAAGTCGGCGAAACGTTAAACTATACAGAAAGTCAGTTGCTTTATGGGGCGGCCGAAGAGGCTTCTCAGTATAAAGCGGCGCAAAGCCGAAAGAGACTGGTAAGAGCAAACCCGCAGTCTTGATATTCAGCCGCTAGGAAACCCCACGTCCACTGCCGTTAAAGTCTCTCATCGTGGCAAGCGCGCAATCAGCGAAGTAACAGCAAACACTGATAACACATTACTGCACCGTGACCTACAATATGTCTCTGCCGGCCACGTCGCGTCTATGTTTTCACCGGCAGCTTATCTATCCGAGTTGTACCGAGAAGCCGTCCATCTTCATAATGCCAGCAACAAGTTTGGTACCTGGATGCGCACGATAAACCAACACTGACACAAACCAGCCTACCCCCGAGAGTGGCCTTTACCGAAACCGCCGTGTTGGATGAGGCTGTGGTTAACGCGTTAGCCCAAGATATCACGACAGACGCCCTCACCCGCGCGGGCTATCAGCAAACGGGCTATCTTTTCCCGCGCAACCAGGAGAAAAACGCCACACTGTGGGTCGCGCGACAAGGTTATGCGACTTACGCCGCAGCGGACCATTTTTGGCTACCGATAGCCTACCGAGATACCTTGTTAACAGGGTCGGTAGCCGTCACCCGTGACCCGCATGACTGCGTGGTGATGCAGTATCAAGATGCCGTTGGCCTCACTACTTGCGCGGAGTACGACTGGCGCTTTCTAACCCCGGTCAAGGTGACCGATAGCAATGATAACGTCCATACCGTGACACTGGATGCACTGGGCCGGGTGACGACAGCCCGGTTTCACGGTAGCGAAACCGGCAAGCCGGTGGGTTACCGGAATACACCGATAACCCTGCCGACGGATGTTAACACAGCACTGAAGCTCACCACCCCGCTGCCGGTTGCCCAATTAATACGGTATGTCCCAGACAGTTGGATGAAGCCGACAGCATCCGGAGAAAAGCGGCCGCCCCATATCGTGACGCTCACCACCGACCGTTGTGACGATGACCCGGCGCAGCAAATCCGCCAACAGGTGACCTTCAGTGATGGCCTGGGACGCCTACTGCAAACCGCCATTCGGCAAGCACCCGGTGAAGCGTGGCAACGGGATGAAAGCGGGGCGTTGATGAAGGGGCCGGACGGTAAACCGCTATCCACCTTCACACCCTTCCGCTGGTTGGTCACCGGACGCACCGAGTACGACAACAAAGGCCAGGCCATTCGCACCTACCAACCCTATTTTTTGAATGACTGGCGTTATGTCCGCGATGACAGCGCTCGCACGGACCTGCATGCCGACACCCATTATTACGACCCCACCGGGCGCGTATGGCAGGTAAAAACGGCGAAGGGCTATCTGAAACGAGTCTACTTCACCCCCTGGTGGGTCGCCAGTGAAGATGAAA
>NZ_NHNG01000459.1:0-9189 GCF_002287155.1 Arsenophonus sp. ENCA | reverse complement strand
ACTTGTCGATCGTCTGTTGGTGATACTGGTTTGCAAAGAGGTCATTCTTAATGGCGCTGCGTTTCTTCATGGTGGTTAGCTCAGTAGACCAGCTTCCGATAACTTTATCAGCAAAATCAAACTCGGCTTAGGTTTTTCGAGGTGCCCAAGAATTAAGAAAAATTTAGAAAATACCTCTCTATTATTGTATTCAGCATTATCGTTTTACAGCACTTTCGATGATCCTGGTTGTTTTAGATATCAAAGATGAAAACAGATTAATTTCTAATATCAAAGAAGATAAAAAAACAGCTCGGGATTTTTTTTCATCATAAAGTCCCTTTAGTATTTGGTGACGTGGTTTATTTATTAATTTCATCATATGAAAATAATAAATATGCAAATAAAGCCGAAATTGAAAAATTTAATCATGCAATATTATCTAAAAAAGACAAACAATAATAAAAATATTATATTAATCATGGGGGAAGCCTCACTCTACTCCCGCTATAGTGCATATGGCTATCATTTAGATACAACGCCACATATGACAAAAATATTTTCAACCGAAAATAGCTGCATCTTAAATAATGCCCATTCCAGTTCACCAATAACCCGAGATTCAGTGTCAATGACACTAGCCTTTCACACACCGGAAAATGAAGAAAACCTGTTCAACAATAAATCTATTATTGAAATGGCAAAAGCCAATGGATATAAAACATATTGGTTAGGTTCCCAAGAAATACAAGGTCTGCATGGTTCTAAATATGGTTTTATCGCTCAAAAAAGTGATGATTTAAGGCTAACCAATTATAACGATAATAAATTGGCCAACCTGCTAGCAAAAGTGTTATCTGATAATGCACAAAAGAGATTTATCATTATTCATCTTTATGGTAATCATTTACCCTATGACAACTATGATGCAATAGATAAAAAAGCTTTACCAAAAGCAGCAGATTATGATCTCACTATTCATTATACTGACAGGATCATAAATGATATAATGAATGTCATTAATGCCAAAAAAATAGATTTTAATTTAATTTATACCGCAGATCACGGCGAGATAGTCAATGTTGGTCATGGATTGGAAAAAGGGAGAGAACAATATTTGATTCCCTTTATGTATAAATCGACCAATAAACATTTTAATTGTGCTTTTATCGAATCTTTTCGTAATAAAGACGGATACTTGAGTGGTTTGATGAATAAGTATATTTTATCCGAACTGCTTGGCTATGACATTGATAAAAATATTCTTAGAAGCGAAAGAGAATATGATCGAGTGCTAACAGCTAATGAAAATATTTTACCTTTTTCCTTGATAGAATAACAATCACTTAGCAACAATATTGCTGGATTTCAATTTAAAATCCAGCCTTAGATTATATTCTTTTGGGTTTTTAGATCGACACGATTTAGCAAAGTGTTTTAAAATAAATTTAGCTGCTGCAACACAGATTTTAGCTATGAGTTTACATAAAAGATTTATATCAAAGTACCAACACTCAGTTTTTTTGTCTGTGTACTGTTCTAGCTGCTATTAAGCTGCTTTTTGAACAAACAGTCAACGTAATGCTCATACCCTTATCATTGTTAAGAGAGTAAAATCGATCTGGGTTGCAGCTTTGTATTACTGAATTGGTTTTTTCAATAGAATATATGCTGTACAAAACTATCAGTTATAGATAACATTATGTTATTAATATATAATTTACTTTTATTTACTCAAATTACTTATAACATATTGCTATGTCTTTATTAATTACTCAACGCTGTATCAATTGTGATATGTGTGAACCAGAATGCCCAAATGAAGCGATTTCAATGGGAGAAGAATTTTACCAAATCAATCCCAATCTTTGCACTGAATGCATTGGCCACTATGATAAGCCAACTTGCCAATCCGTTTGTCCTATCAACAATACCATTTTAAAAGATTCTAATAATCCTGAAACAGAAGAACAATTATGGGATAAATTTGTCTTATTACATCATGCCGATAAAATTTAACTTTCCATAATCACAGTGGCACAAGCATAATTTTGTTCATCAGATAGTGATACATGGATATGTTGCACACCTAAAGAATCAGCCAATATTTTTGCTTGCCCTAATAAATTAAGCCCTGGCTTACCTAATTGATCATTAAAAACTTCAAATTGATTAAGCGCTAAACCATTTCGGATCCCCGTGCCTAAAGCTTTTGCTGCTGCTTCTTTGACCGCAAAACGCTTCGCCAAAAAACGGACTGGCTGAGAATGATGTTGATATTGTCGCCACTCTTGTGCGGACAATATACGCTTTGCTAGACGTTCCTCTAAACGCTTGATAATTTGCTCAATACGTACAATTTCAACCAGATCAGTACCTAATCCAATAATCGCCATTAACCACGCGCCTCGCGAAGAATTTTCTTCATATCACTCACGGCTGTCGCCATGCCACTAAAAAGTGCTCGCCCAATAATCGCATGGCCAATATTAAGTTCATATATATCAGGCAATTGAGCAATACGTTGAACATTATGATAAGTTAACCCATGACCCGCATTGACCTTAAGTTTTTTTGCAGTGGCATAACTTATCGCCCGCTTGATACGTTTAAACTCTTCTTGCTGCTTTAACTCGCTCTTAGCATCAGCATAGGCACCAGTATGAATTTCAATAAAGGGCGCGCCAATTTCCACTGCAGCATCAATTTGTTGTTCTTTAGCATTAATGAACAAAGAAACCGTGATACCTGCTTCGGTTAATCGTTTGACTGCCGTTGCGACTAATGCTTGTCGTCCAACAACGTCAAGCCCACCTTCCGTCGTAACCTCTTCACGTCTCTCCGGTACCAGGCAGCAAAATTGAGGTTTGATCTGACAGGCAAAATTGACCATTTCATCCGTTATTGCCATCTCCAAATTCATCCGGGTTTGTAACGTCTGGCGAAGTAACTTAACGTCACGATCAGTAATATGACGGCGATCTTCACGCAAATGAACAGTGATCCCATCTGCCCCAGCTTGCTCAGCAAGAAATGCCGCATGTAGCGGATCGGGATATTGTGTTCCCCGTGCATTACGCACCGTGGCAACATGATCAATATTAACGCCTAATAATAACACTGCCATATTTAACTCCTGTTATCCATTTCATAGTTTGAATTTCGTTTATCCATGCAATCATAATATATTCAAAGAGGTTTTAATAACCTCGCTTCAACGCGTTTTAGGCAATATGACCTGGTAAAAAAGCTCACGGCTTTTTAATGGACTTCCCCCCAGATAAGGCTTTAGCGCAATACGCGTAAAACGTTTGGCTGCTCTTAATGTATCGACATCCGGAAACTGACGAGCGGCAAATGCCTTAAGCTGCTTACCGGTAAAACTTAAGTGATCAATAACCAAACTGGCAATAAAACCTTTCTCTTCCCGATAACGGTAAGTCATGCTATCTGCCACCGGTTCACCACTACCGGCACAGTGTAAAAAATCAACACCATAACCTAAATGAGATAGCAATGATAATTCAAAACGGCGCAATGCATGTTCCGGCGTATATTCACTACCAGCCAATACCTGCAAACAAGTAAGATATTCAAAAAATAGGGTTTGATAAGGGATATTTTGGGCTAAAACTCGCGCAAGCAATTCATTAACATATAGACCGCTATACAGTAGGGTACCGGTAAATGGTAGCGCTAGAGAAATCGGTTCTGCGCCACGCAACGTTTTCATTTCTCCCTTGCCTCCCCAACGGATCAGCAATGGCGTAAAAGGTTGTAAGCAGCCTTTTAAATTAGATCGACGGCTACGAGCACCTTTGGCTAATAGTCGAATACGGCCCTCACTTTCGGTGAAAAAATCTAACAGTAAACTCGTTTCACTATAAGGGCGAGTATGAAGTACAAATGCCCGTTGCCAACCGTCCACGGAAACCCGCCTTAATGAAGATCATCCATATAGCCTAAACTACGCAGTGCACGTTCATCATCAGCCCATCCGGCTTTAACTTTCACCCAAAGTTCAAGATGAACCTTAGTAGCAAAAAGTTTTTCCATATCCATCCGAGCTTCAATGCCAATTTTCTTAATTTTGCTACCTTTATTGCCAATAACCATTTTTTTCTGGCCATCTCTTTCAACCAAAATTAGGCCATGAATGTTATAGCCACCGCGTTCATTTACCACAAATTGCTCAATTTCAACAGTCACCGAATAAGGGAGCTCATCGCCGAGAAAGCGCATTAACTTCTCACGAATAATTTCACCAGCCATAAAACGTTGTGAGCGATCGGTGATATAGTCCGCTGGAAAATGGTGTGCTGCTTCTGGCATATGTTGGCGGACAATTTTAGTAATAATATCGATACCGGTACCTTTTTCTGCACTAATTGGCACAATATCCAGAAAATTCATTTGCTTGCTAAGAAATTCAATATGGGGCAGCAAACGGGTTTTATCCACCACATTATCAATTTTATTGATCACTAATAATACCGGACAAGGCAAATGACGCAGCTTATTTATTACCATCTCATCATCGCTTGTCCAATGTGTGCCTTCAACAACAAAAATAATCAGTTCCACATCACCAATTGAGCTACTTGCTGCCCGATTCATTAAACGATTTATTGCTCGCTTTTCTTCTACATGCAATCCTGGAGTATCGACATAAATTGTTTGATAATTACCTTCTGTCTCAATGCCCATGATGCGATGACGGGTTGTCTGTGGTTTACGTGAAGTAATAGAAATCTTTTGCCCGAGTAATTGATTCAATAATGTTGATTTACCCACATTTGGGCGCCCTACAATGGCTACAAATCCACAATAGGTTTTCTGTTTGCTCATTCAAGCTCCAATATTTTTAATGCCTGTTCAGCTGCGGCTTGTTCAGCCTTACGACGACTTGAACCCACTCCTTTAACCGGTTCATTTATACCACTAACCTGACAATGAATAGTAAATTCCTGATCGTGCGCTTCACCGCGAACTTGAACTACCAAATAACTTGGTAAAGGTAAATGGCGTCCCTGTAAATACTCTTGTAAACGTGTTTTAGGATCTTTTTGTTTATCGCCGGGGCTAATTTCTATTAATCGAGTGTCATACCAAGCTAAAACAATTTGTTCAGTCGTTTGAATATCACTATCTAAAAAAATACTGCCAATTAACGCTTCAATAGTATCTGCTAATATTGATTCTCGACGAAAACCACCGCTTTTTAATTCACCTGGCCCTAAACGCAAACATTCGCCCAAATCAAACTCTCGTGCAAGCTCAGCCAGTGTATTACCCCTGACCAATGTTGCTCGCATACGACTCATATCGCCTTCATCAACCTTAGGAAAACGATGATAAAGATCATTGGCAATCACAAAACTAAGAATTGAATCGCCTAAAAACTCCAATCTCTCATTGTGACTACTACTGGCACTACGATGAGTTAACGCTTGCTTTAATAATTCAATTTGTTTAAAAGTATAGCCAAGCTTACGCTGTAGCTGTTTAATTTCTTGCCGCTCTGACCACTCAATTAAAAAAGAATTCATGTGCTACCAATTATTTCATTATCAAATTACAAAAAGCATACGCAACAGATCTGCAAAATAAATTTTTACAAAACTGTTGCGTTGGCATGTTTCCTGATATCGTTCAAGAAACCATCATTTTTGATTATCGTGCTATATTCTATATCGATTACGATATAAATCAATTTAGCATTAATGATTAGTTTATCTCATTATTTTATTAGTTGATTGCACCAATACGACTTAAACGCACCCCAGTTGGCCATTCACCCTCGTGCTTATCAAGGCTAAACCAGATAATAACTGCACGCCCAACTAAATTTTCTTCTGGTACAAAACCCCACATACGACTATCTGCACTATTATCCCGATTATCTCCCATCATAAAATAATGTTTAGGTGGAACAATCCATTCATTGTCTGGTAAACCGAGCTGTTGATAACGTGACTGGGTATATACTTGTGGGATCACTAAGATTTCATGGTTAGTATCATCTAATTTTTCGATTCTTTCCGCTTGACGTACTGCGTTACTTGGTACTGGTTCGCCCAATGGAATTTGATAACTTCCCTTCTGACTTTCGACCATAGAGTCAATATTAAAAAATAAAGACCATTCACTCTCTTTTAATGAAGAATAGATAATTGGTAACGCTCGAACACAGTTTGAAATTGAACAATTTGGATAAATATGTAACTCTTTTTGTTCAGGATCATAAACAATTTTATCACCAGGTAGACCAATAACACGTTTAACAAAATCTACACTAGGATCCTTAGGATATTTAAATACCGCAATATCACCACGTTTAGGTTTTCCTGTTTCCAATAATGTCGTTTGGGTAACAGGATCTTTTAATCCATAAGCAAACTTTTCTACTAGTATAAAATCACCGACCAATAAGGTAGACATCATTGAACCTGACGGGATTTGAAATGGCTCATAAATAAACGAACGTATCACTAGTACAATCGCTAATATCGGAAAAATAGATGAACAAGTATCAACCCATGATGGTTTATGAATACTTTCAGCTAAATGCGTCTGCTCTACGCTTCCTTCAGTAACTTTTTTCTGCTGCGCCATTTTTTTCTTACGAGCAGGTGCTAATTTAAAACGATCAATACCCCAGATAATCCCTGTAATCAAGGTCGCCAGCGTCAAGATCAAAGAAAAAGTGTTAGCCATTATGACTCCTTACAACGGTTAGTTATCTTTACCTACGTGAAGAATAGCAAGGAACGCTTCCTGTGGTAGTTCAACATTACCAACCTGCTTCATTCGTTTCTTACCTTCTTTCTGTTTCTGTAGTAATTTTTTCTTCCGGCTAACATCACCACCATAACATTTAGCTAATACATTTTTACGTAATTGTTTCACCGTTGAACGCGCTATAATATGGGTACCAATTGCAGCCTGGATTGCAATATCAAACTGTTGGCGCGGGATCAGATCTTTCATTTTATCAACCAGCTCACGACCACGATATGGTGCATTTGCACGATGAGTAATCAATGCTAACGCATCTACTCTTTCGCCATTAATTAACACATCTACACGCACCATGTCAGCCGTCTGGAAGCGGACAAAACCATAATCCAATGAAGCATATCCCCGTGAAGTAGACTTCAAGCGATCAAAGAAATCTAACACCACCTCAGCCATAGGAATTTCATAAGTTAATGCGACCTGATTACCATGGTAAACCATATTAGTCTGAACACCGCGTTTTTCTACACAGAGCGTAATAACATTACCAAGATATTCCTTAGGCATTAGCATGTTACATTCTGCAATTGGTTCGCGTAATTCATTTATATTATTAAGTGCTGGTAATTTAGAGGGACTATCAACATAGATGACATCACCATTTGTTAACTCAACTTCATAAATAACTGTAGGCGCAGTTGTAATAAGATCCAAATCATATTCACGTTCCAAACGCTCCTGGATAATCTCCATATGAAGTAGACCAAGAAAACCACACCGAAATCCAAAACCTAATGCAGTTGAACTCTCTGGTTCATAAAATAGCGAAGAATCATTCAAGCTTAATTTAGCTAAAGCATCACGAAATGCTTCATAATCATCAGAGCTAACGGGGAATAAACCGGCGTAAACCTGCGGTTTTACTTTTTTAAAACCAGGCAACGCCTGTATTGCAGAATGACGAGCGCCAGTTAATGTATCGCCAACCGGCGCACCGTGAATATCTTTTATGGCACAGACCAGCCAACCGACTTCACCACAATTTAGTTGTTGACGATCAATTCGTTTGGGTGTAAAAATTCCTAAGCGATCAACATTATAAAGTTGGCCAGAGCTCATCACTTTAATTTTATCACCTTTACAAAGCGTACCATTTTTAATCCGTACCAGCGAAACAGCACCTAAATAATTATCAAACCACGAATCAATAATTAATGCCTGCAAAAGCGCTGCCGGATCACCTTCTGGTGGTGGGATCTCTTTAACCAGCCGTTCAATTAGGTCTTGTACCCCTAATCCAGTTTTTGCCGAACAGCGAACAGCATCATGAGCATCGATGCCAACAATATCTTCAATTTCTTCAGCTACCCGATCAGGCTCTGCCGCAGGTAAATCGATTTTATTAAGTACAGGAACAACTTCTAGATCCATTTCAATAGCGGTATAACAATTAGCAAGGGTTTGCGCTTCCACACCTTGCCCTGCATCAACAACCAGTAATGCCCCTTCACAAGCAGCTAATGAACGGGATACTTCATAAGAGAAGTCAACATGGCCAGGCGTATCAATAAAATTAAGCTGATAAGTTTCACCATCACTGGCTTTATAATTCAGGGTAACACTCTGCGCTTTTATTGTGATCCCTCGTTCCCGCTCCAAATCCATAGAATCTAATACCTGGGCTGCCATTTCACGATCAGAAAGGCCACCACAGATCTGGATAATACGATCCGACAGAGTTGATTTACCATGATCAATATGAGCGATGATGGAAAAATTTCTTATATGTTTGATTTTCAAGGTTATATCTTCTTCTAAATGGCCTTATAAAATCAGTTTTAGCGATAGCTTAGCCCTACAAAGCTAAAACTAATAAAAGCTGTTATAACAATCTTGGGAATGCATTTTACATATAAGCGACAAACAACTCAAAGAATCATTGATAATGAAAAAGTCGTTTTTATGAATAAGCAACTGTCTTGACCAACAAAATTACGTAGTAACCTGATGGTAGGATTCATCCCATCACGAGTTTCGCACAGGCATATAAAATTCTAAAAATGGCTTAAAAGCAATGATTAATCTGCAAGTTACTAAAAAACATAAATTTTCTTAAATTACAATAAGTTGTATTTGATTTATAAGGTTTTGACTATTTATATATCATGCTGAATTAAACTTAAAAATAGAGCGTTTTTTTATTGGTGCGAAACTCGTGTCCATGTTTACCGAAAGCTTATAGCCATAATGACTCTTACCGTGTTTTTTAGTCCACGTGGCGTCTAAATCTTTTTGTCGCCGCTTGGTTGGTTTCCAATGAGCAGGCATCGCTTCCTGCTTGAGTTGTTCCTTTTCGTCCTTCGTGAACGACTGCTTGGGAGCCGGTACCAAGGTTGCATCGATGATTTGGCCGCCCCGAGCTATAAAGCCTTTCTTCAGAAGTTGAGAGGTTACACCATCGAAAATGGCTTT
>NZ_NHNG01000462.1:0-9196 GCF_002287155.1 Arsenophonus sp. ENCA | reverse complement strand
TAACAAGCTGAAAATTCAGCGGCTAAATTTTTCAATTCTTCGACTGATAATCCAATGATTGCTTTACATAAACGATTATCTCGTAACAGCCGCTCTTTGTTGATCATTTCAAACCTTTATTCTCTAAGTTAAACCTCTTTTTATTCTCAATAGCGTGACAAAAAATGCAAGTCTCTATTCAGCAACTAGTTTAATGAAGTAGTTGAAATTGGTCATATGGATAAAGTAAAAGAAGAATATTATGTTATTTTTGCTGAACGTATGATCCAGCATCCAGCAGTGCAACGTGTTTGTAATAAGGATTTTTCTGGTCTATTTGATCAAAGCTTTTATAAACAATAAGAGCCATTTTTAATAATAATAAAAAAACCGGCTGAAGCCGGTTTTTTAGCAAAATCAAAAATAAATTACATTGATTTGATTTGCGCTACTAAATTTGCTTTATGACGTGCAGCTTTATTTTTGTGGATCAAGCCTTTGCTAGCATAGCGATCAACAATAGGTTGCATGTCGTTAAATGCTTTTTGTGCTGCTTCTTTATCGCCAGTAGCGATAGCGGCATAAACTTTTTTGATAAAAGTACGCACCATAGAACGACGGCTAGCATTATGCTGACGACGTTTCTCTGATTGTATGGCACGTTTCTTAGCTGATTTGATATTAGCCAAGGTTCAACTCCCAAATATTTATTCTATCGAGGACAATCTAAAGGCCGAGGAATATGCCTTTTTCGCCTTCATTTGTCAATGAATTTGTGTAAATAAGCATCGTGTATAGCAATGCGATCTGTTGTGATGACCAGGGATTTTACCAGTTTACTGAGTGAGAATACAGTTTTAAATGTGAAAAACCGGATGAAATTGTAGGAAAGTGGTTAGATTAAGTATTTTTTTACTGACAAACAACCATTTATTATCTTTGTTATAAATATTAATCAAATGGTGACTTAACCTTCAAGGTAGTAAGCGGTATAATGCAGCAATTTTTATTATATTGAGCCGATTATGAAGTTAGTACGTGGTATACATAATATTCGCGCATATCATCATGGTTGTGTGTTGACTATTGGCAATTTTGATGCTGTTCATCGAGGGCATCAGGCATTATTGAAACATTTAAAACAACAGAGTCAGCGTCTCGGGCTGCCAACGATGGTCATGATTTTTGAACCTCAACCATTGGAGTTTTTTTTGGGCGCAAATGCGCCAGCACGTTTAACGCGTTTACGTGATAAGATAAAATACTTTACCGAATATGGCGTTGATTATTTACTGTGTGTTAAATTTAATCCAACATTTGCTTCATTGACACCGCAGGCTTTTGTTTCAGAATTGCTGATGGAAAAATTGGGGGTTAAATTTTTGGCGATAGGTGATGATTTTCGTTTTGGCAAAGATAGACAGGGTGATTTTAAATATCTTCGTGAGGCAGGGGAACAATATGGTTTTGAAGTGGCCAATACTGAAAGTTTTTGTGACGCCGGCCAGCGAGTTAGTAGTACGGCTGTCAGGCAAGCACTATTAAGTGATAATCTTACCCTTGCTGAGAATCTTATGGGACACCCCTACCGATTAAGTGGTCGAGTGGTACATGGTCGCCAGCTTGGTAGTACGATCGGTTTCCCAACCGCGAATATACCATTTAAATGTTTAGTTATGCCTGTTAAAGGCGTTTATGTGGTAGAAGTATATGGATTAGCCGATCACCCTTTGCAGGCAGTGGCCAATATTGGCACACGCCCAACCGTGAATGGGGTTGATCAGCAAATTGAAGTTCATTTGATAGATGTGCATATGGATATATATGGACATCATATTGATGTTGTATTGCGTAAAAAATTGCGTAATGAGCAGCGATTTGCTTCTATTGATGAATTAAAACAGCAAATCGGTAAGGATATAATGGCTGCGAGACAATTCTTCCAGTCGTCATAATTTAGATATTTAGCAGAAAATTGGAACTGAGAATTTAGATGAGTGACTATAAAAATACCCTGAATTTACCGGAAACAGGGTTCCCTATGCGCGGTGATCTCGCTAAACGAGAACCGCAAATGTTAGCCCGTTGGTATAAAGAAGGTTTGTACCAAGCTATTCGCCAGGCCAAAACAGGCAAACAGATGTTTATATTGCATGATGGTCCTCCTTATGCAAACGGAAGTCTTCATATTGGTCACTCAGTTAATAAAATTCTCAAAGATATTATCATTAAATCTAAAGGGCTGGCCGGATTTGATTCGCCATATATTCCTGGTTGGGATTGCCACGGTTTGCCAATTGAACATAAAGTTGAACAAATTATCGGTAAACCCGGTGACAAGGTTTCTGCAGCTGTTTTTCGTGAAGAGTGTCGCAAATATGCCAAAGAACAAATTGAGGGCCAGAAAGCTGATTTTATCAGAATGGGCGTACTTGGTGATTGGGAACAGCCTTATTTAACCATGGATTTTAGTACCGAAGCCAATATTATTCGTGCGTTAGGTAAAGTGATTGAAAATGGCCACTTAGTGAAAGGTGCTAAACCGGTTCATTGGTGTACTGCTTGCGGTTCTTCCTTAGCGGAAGCGGAAGTTGAATATTATGATAAATCATCACCTTCCATTGATGTACGCTTTAGCGCGGTGGATGCTAACGCTGTTTATAGTAAATTTGGCGTAAAATCGTCGGCTTTGCCGGTTTCAGCCGTGATCTGGACGACCACGCCTTGGACGTTACCCGCCAACCGGGCGATTGCGGTTAACGCTGATTTTGAATATCAATTAGTGAAAGTCAATAATAATGAATGTTTAATTTTGGCAAAATCACTGGTTGAAACAGTAATGCAGCGTATTGCAGCAACAGAGTGGCAAATTTTAGCACAATGTAATGGCTCTGAATTGGAATTACTGCGCTTTCATCACCCATTTATGAATTTCGATGTGCCTGTTATTTTAGGTGATCACGTTACTTTAGACGCGGGTACCGGGATTGTACATACGGCACCAGGCCATGGTCCGGATGATTATATTGTTGGGCAGAAATATAAACTTGAAATAGCAAATCCCGTCGGTCCAAATGGGTGTTATTTACCTAATACTTATCCTGGTTTGGACGGTGTTTTTGTATTTAAAGCAAATGAATTAATTATCGAACTTTTAGCGGCAAAAGGGGCATTGCTACATAAAGAAATATTACAGCATAGTTATCCTTGTTGCTGGCGGCATAAGACACCGGTTATTTTTCGTGCTACACCTCAGTGGTTTGTTAGTATGGAAAAAAATGGTTTACGTGAACAATCGCTAAAAGAGATTAACGGGGTTAAATGGATCCCAGATTGGGGACAAAGCCGGATTGAATCTATGGTTGTAAATCGTCCAGATTGGTGTATTTCTCGTCAGCGCACCTGGGGTATGCCGATGGCATTATTTGTGCATAAGCAGACAGAACAATTACATCCGCGGACGTTAGAATTGATTGAAGAAGTCGCTAAACATGTTGAAAAAGCAGGTATCCAGGCGTGGTGGGATCTTGACCCCGTTGCCCTATTAGGAAGTGATGCAGCTGATTATGTTAAAGTCCCCGATACGCTTGATGTCTGGTTTGATTCTGGTTCTACACACTATGCCGTTGTAGATGTTCGCCCTGAATTTAAAGGCCATTCTGCTGATTTATATTTGGAAGGCTCTGATCAACATCGTGGTTGGTTTATGTCGTCTCTAATGCTATCAACTGCGATGAAAAGAAAAGCGCCTTATCGAGAAGTATTAACCCACGGTTTTACGGTTGATGGACAAGGCCGTAAAATGTCAAAATCTTTGGGTAATACCATTAGCCCACAAGACGTCATGAATGATTTAGGGGCTGATATTCTGCGGCTATGGGTTGCTTCAACCGATTATACTAGTGAAATTGCTGTTTCAAATGAGATTTTAAAACGTTCTGCCGACAGCTATCGGCGTATTCGTAATACAGCACGCTTCTTATTAGCCAATTTGAACGGTTTTGATCCTGCTTCACATCAAGTTAAACCAGAAGATATGGTGATATTAGATCGCTGGGCAGTAGGGCGGGCGAAAGCCGCTCAAGCGGAAATCGCTATGCATTATGCTAATTATGATTTTCATGCAGTCGTTCAGCGTTTGATGCAGTTTTGTTCAGTTGAAATGGGTTCTTTCTATTTAGATATTATAAAAGATCGTCAATATACGGCAAAAAGTGATAGCTTGGCACGTCGTAGTTGTCAGACAGCCTTATTCCATATCATAGAGGCCTTGGTACGCTGGATTGCGCCGATTCTTTCTTTCACGGCCGATGAAATTTGGCAGCAATTACCTGCTAGACAGAGCAAATATGTCTTTACTGATGAATATTATGCTGACTTGTTTGGCTTGGATGTTAATGAAACGCTTAATGATGAATTTTGGAATAAGTTATTAATTATCCGTAGTGAGGTTAATAAAGTTCTCGAACAAGCGCGTGCAGACAAACTTATCCGTAGCTCGTTGGAGGCTGCAGTGATTTTATATGCTGATACAGAACTGGCAGAAATACTAAATCGTTTAGGTGATGAGTTACGTTTTGTATTGTTAACTTCACAGGCTAAAGTAATTGATATTAGCCAAGCCCCAGTTCAGGCACAGAATAGTGAACTGAGTGGATTGAAAATTGCTTTCCAGCAGGCGGAAGGTGATAAATGTCCTCGTTGTTGGCATTATGCAACGGATATTGGTCGGGAGGCGGAGTATGCAGAATTATGCGGCCGCTGTATTACTAATGCAGCCGGTAACGGTGAAATACGTAAGTTTGCCTAATGAAAAATCCTATCTGCTCTACTGGTTTACGCTGGTTATGGTTAACGGTTGTGATATTAATTGTTGATCTTGGTAGTAAGCAACTCATTTTGAATAATTTTCAATTATATGAGTCGATACCATTAATGCCTTATTTCAATTTGGCTTATGCTCAAAACCCTGGTGCAGCATTTAGTTTTCTAGCTGATAAAGGGGGATGGCAGCGTTGGTTCTTTGCCTTGGTTGCGATTGTCATTTGTGTGGTGCTTATCGTAATGATGTATCGCCAAAGCGTGAATAAAAAATTGAGTAATATTGCTTATGCATTGGTTATTGGTGGAGCATTAGGGAATTTGTGCGACCGCTTAGTCCATGGCTTCGTAGTTGACTTTATTGATTTTTATGTTGGTGACTGGCATTGGCCAACATTTAACATTGCGGATATGGCGATTTGTCTTGGTGCGGCACTCATCATTCTTGATAGTTTCATCAATACAGATAAAAAAGCGAGCGGATCTTAGTTTATCGTTCGTTTACGTTGATAACAGGTTGATTTATTTCTAACAGTGGGTTTTTATTGTCATGTTAACCTTAGTACAAGCAAATAGTGCCGTGTTGCTGCATTTCACGATCAAACTTGAGGATGGTTCAATTGCTGATTCAACCTATAATCAGGATAAACCGGCACTTTTTCGCCTTGGCGATAAAAGCCTATCGCGAGCACTTGAAAAACAATTAATTGGTTTAAGTGTTGGTGAAAAAAAGACATTTACTTTAGGCGGAGAGGACGTTTTTGGTAAACCAAACCCAGATATGATCCAATACTTTATGCCAAAAGATTTTATTCAGGTCGGTATACCTGAAGTCGGTGCCATCATATTATTTACCACGATAAATGGCAGTGAAATGCCAGGGATCGTAAAAGCAGTGACGGAAGAGTCTATCACTGTTGATTTTAATCACCCGTTAGCGGCTCAGAATATCATTTTTAACATTGAAGTGTTGGAAATTGACCCGAAATGGGAGGAATCAAATGCAAATATTGCTGGCTAACCCTCGGGGTTTCTGTGCAGGTGTTGATCGGGCAATTAGTATTGTTGATAGAGCACTGGCGCTTTATGGTGCGCCGATTTATGTTCGGCATGAAGTTGTTCATAACCGTTATGTGGTTGACAATTTACGGCAACGTGGGGCGATTTTTATTGAACAAATCTCTGAAGTCCCTGATGGTGCTATTTTGATCTTTTCTGCTCATGGTGTCTCTCAAGCAATTCGACAGGAAGCTAAGCAACGTCATCTGACCATGTTATTTGATGCAACTTGTCCATTGGTGACTAAAGTACACATGGAAGTTGCGCGTGCCAGTCGTAAAGGTAAAGAAGCGATTTTAATTGGTCATGTTGGGCATCCTGAAGTAGAAGGCACAATGGGGCAATATAATAATCCGGCTGGAGGTATGTATTTGGTTGAATCGCCGGAGGATGTCTGGAAATTACAAGTAAAAGATGAAAATAACCTCTGTTTTATGACCCAGACTACCTTATCGGTTGATGATACTGCTCATGTTATTGACGCGTTAAATACTCGTTTTCCAAATATTATCGGGCCACGCAAAGATGATATCTGTTATGCGACAACCAATCGTCAGGAAGCAGCGCGTGAATTGGCTAATAAGGCTGATATTGTACTAGTTGTCGGTTCTAAAAATTCTTCTAATTCCAATCGTCTTGCTGAATTGGCTCAAAGAGCAGGCAAGCCGGGCTACCTGATTGACTCCGTTGATGATATTCAAGAACATTGGCTGGAAAATATGCAGATTATTGGTCTTACTGCTGGCGCATCTGCACCAGATATTCTTGTTCGTCAGGTTATTGAACGCTTAATGGTTTTAGGTGCCAGTGAAATGATTGAACTTGCTGGTCATGAAGAAAATATTGTTTTTGAAGTACCAAAAGAGCTACGTGTTGAAATCAAAGAAATATAATAATAGCTATTTGGGCATTTTATTAAATGAATTTTTTAGCGCAGCAGTTTATCGATTAATTAAGTCAACCCTAATGGCTTTTTTTGTCACTGACGGTTGCTGTAAGCATTAAGCTAGGATGAATATTAATCTTATCGAACTCAAGATACTTAATCTGCTTTTAATCAAGAGAGATAAACATGACTAATTCAGATATTCGTGTTGCCATCGTTGGTGCGGGTGGCCGCATGGGACGTGAACTAATTAAAGCAGTTTCACAACAGAATGGCGTTGTTTTAGGCGCTGTGTTAGAAAGAAAAGGTTCAAGTATAGTAGGTACTGATGCTGGTGAATTAGTCGGTATTGGCGGTTTAAATGTTATAATTAGTGATGATCTAATTAATGTTTTAGATAAATTTGATATTTTGATCGATTTTACCCGTCCCGAAGGTACGCAATATTACCTGTCAGTTTGTAAAAAATATGCCAAAGCGATGATTATTGGCACTACAGGTTTTAATGAAACTGAACAGAAGTCGATTGAAGAAGCGGCGAAAACGATCCCTATTGTATTAGCAGCCAATTTTAGTGTTGGCGTTAATTTGATGTTGAAGTTATTAGAAAAAGCCGCAAAAGTGATGGGCGAATATAGTGATATTGAAATTATTGAAGCTCATCACAGGTATAAAGTCGATGCGCCTTCAGGAACAGCCTTAGCAATGGGTGATGTTATTGCCAAGTCAATTGGCCGTGATTTAAAAGATTGTGCAGTGTATGGTCGCCAAGGTATTACTGGTGAAAGAGAAAATAACAGCATTGGCTTTGCAATGATTAGAGCTGGCGATATTGTTGGCGAGCATACGGCAATTTTTGCTGATATAGGTGAAAGAATAGAGATAACTCATAAAGCATCAAGTCGGATGACGTTTGCAAATGGGGCTGTGAAGGCCTGTTTATGGTTAAAAGGGAAAAAAAGTGGTTTATATAGCATGAAAGATGTATTAAATTTAGAAAACATTTAATTTTTATATAGCTATCCATTTGATAAATAAAGATTAATTTTAAGTTTTTGATTTTTTTGGCGGTTATTAATTTTTTTTATTTGATAATTTTTATTTCTGTTATTTAAAATAAAAATTTTATTGATTTAAGATGATTTTTTGCACATTTACTATAATGAAATTTATCTAAACCATACTTTTACAATTATCATGCTATGCAATCGATTATTTTGCTAAGATAATTTATCATTTTACTAGTTACATTGATTTTTCATTATAAATTAACTAAAAAAGTAATAAAAAATTATTTTTTACTAGACAATCACTCTTCTCATCATTAGAATGCGCGCAATTTGCCAAAAATTTGCATAAATTCCATTTTGGCACGAATTTATTGGCTTACGAATGAATAAATATGCTCAATAAATGTTTTTTTATTCTTCTGGAGGGTATTTTGATTAAGCCAGCTATATTGGTTCTGGAAGACGGAACCCAGTTTCATGGTCATTCTGATGCGGCGTGCGATATTTGAAGCCAAAACGTGCGATAAATGGCGAGCTACTTTTGTTTCCATCAGTGCAACGGAATTACACTGTTATTTTTCATCAGCCGTATTTTCGACCGTTTTAGAGATGCGATTAACGGGATAATATTTGTAGATGCTTGCTAATGAAATGCCATACAGTAATGCAATCTGTTTTCTACTATGACCGGCCTCAAGTAATTTTTTAGCCTGCTCTTGCTGTGCAGAAGATAATGAGCGAGGTCTACCACCGATACGTCCTCTGCTTCTTGCCGCGGCTAAACCAGCCTGAGTACGCTCGACAATCAATTCCCGCTCCATTTGTGCTAACGCGCTCATCACATGAAAGAAAAAACGACCGGCTGACGAAGAGGTGTCGATAGAATCCGTCAAACTATGAAAATGAATGTCTTTATCTTCAAGTTTGGATATTAAAGTAATCAAATGTTTAATGCTGCGACCCAGTCTATCCAGCTTCCAGACAACTAAGGTGTCACCTTGTATCTTGAAAAGAGTTTAAAATAGCCACGAGTGAATTTGGCAAGGTGTATGCAGCCCGATTTCTCCTAGGGCTCATAGCCCGTAAGTCAGCTAATGGCGCATACACTAAGCGTGTTGCTTAATAGTGAAATAAGGGTGTTTCGGTGATTGAAGTAAATTTTACGCTGTTCTGAGATGGAAATTCCAAAGACCTGCGCTAAGGAGTAAGAAGGTATCATCAATAAAGGGTCTACGATTCCGTAAAATTTGGGTCATGCAACCGAGGCGCTTGATACCCGCGATGGCGTGTTCAACTGTAATACGGATGCCCGAGATTATTTTATTTTCTTGTTTTTGTTCAGGCGATAAAGGTCTTTTTCGAGTTCCTTTTTTTGGGATTTGTGTATTAGGATGCTGTTTATCTATACCTTGAAAACCGGTATCTGCCCAGATGGTTACCT
>NZ_NHNG01000464.1:0-648 GCF_002287155.1 Arsenophonus sp. ENCA | reverse complement strand
TGAGCAAAAATGGGCGCCGTCACGATAAACGCTTACTCGATAAAGTCGATATAATTCGCCATATTCCTCCTGAGGTAACCATCTGGGCAGATACCGGTTTTCAAGGTATAGATAAACAGCATCCTAATACACAAATCCCAAAAAAAGGAACTCGAAAAAGACCTTTATCGCCTGAACAAAAACAAGAAAATAAAATAATCTCGGGCATCCGTATTACAGTTGAACACGCCATCGCGGGTATCAAGCGCCTCGGTTGCATGACCCAAATTTTACGGAATCGTAGACCCTTTATTGATGATACCTTCTTACTCCTTAGCGCAGGTCTTTGGAATTTCCATCTCAGAACAGCGTAAAATTTACTTCAATCACCGAAACACCCTTATTTCACTATTAAGCAACACGCTTTTTGATGATCGGGATGTACCACGTACTGAATCATATGTAGAAGATATCACTACCGCAGCGAAAGCCAAAAATCGCCCTGCTTCTGAAGTTTATCGAGACTTACGCGCAGGAGCTGCTGATGCGGCGTGCGATATTTGAAGCCAAAACGTGCGATAAATGGCAGGCTACTTTTGTTTCCATCAGTGCAACGAAATTACACTGTCATTTTTCATCGGAGGCACTTTGGTCTGTTTGAGTGGTACG
>NZ_NHNG01000095.1:0-9218 GCF_002287155.1 Arsenophonus sp. ENCA | reverse complement strand
GACGTCTTTAACTCCAGGAAAGGCGCGAAAAAATTCCTCAGCAGAGCGAATTTGACGAGCGGGCAAAACACATTCTCGCCCCAAGGTCATCTCTAAAACCGGCAATAATATTTTTACCCAGCGACATGCCCGTGTTCTATCTAAACCAAAAAGAAGTCCTTGCAAATCATAGGTCGGATAACATTTTAAATACAATAAAATAAAAAGCAGTTTATCTAATGGGGTTGGGATAAATCCTTTCTGCCCTGCACCCATCTGCCGCTCGTGAGCTTTTCGATTCTTTTTCCGATAAATCAAATAACAAGCTGAAAATTCAGCGGCTAAATTTTTCAATTCTTCGACTGATAATCCAATGATTGCTTTACATAAACGATTATCTCGTAACAACTGCTCTTTGTTGATCATTTCAAACCGTTATTTTCTAAGTTAAACCTCTTTTTATTGTCTATAGCGTGACAAAAAATGCAAGTCTCTATTCAGCAACTAGTTTAATGAATAAAATATCGGTCGAGGCGCACTTCTCGGGCAGTTTTTTCAAATTCAATCACCTGATTGGTTCTAGGGTTTAACCAGTGAAAGGTGAAGGTGCCGCCTTCACGGGTGCCAATCGCTTCCTGTAGCGGTATGACCAGTTTGTCCATTGCCCAGTAAGCTAACCCGTGTATCATCTTCTCAAGCGGGATTTGAACGGCGATGGTGGCAAAAAAGACAAGAATGGTAGCCAGAATTACCCAGAACGCCACGATATTAGCTATCTGCATAAACATCGCCACCATGTATTTAATCACCTGACCACCCTGGGTCATGTTTCTGGCATCAAGACTCATAATCAAACGTTCCTTAGCGAGAGGAAGCCCAATTAGTTATCGAAAAAGTGTTAAGTTAACTGGGCTTTATTATTTAGGGAATTAAAGAATATTGGCAATACTGTTGGCTAACTGGTTTTCCAGTGCCGGTTTTGCTTCTTCAAATTTCAGGTTGACTTTGTTGGCATTGGACACAATGCGCGTCTGGTATTTATGACGGTTGGTGGTTTCGGTGCTGGTCTGCAATTGAGAACCGGAGTTACCCTGTTTCAGACGGGCGGTATCATTCACGGTCACATTATTGTTTTTGCTTAAGGCGCTAATCTGCAAATCGGTGATCATGGTATAATTCACATCTTCCACCATGGCATCCGCTGCTGCGCCAATCAGCCCTGCGGCTAATCCCACGCCTAGTACACCACCGGTAGAATCGACGTTATAAGCCATGGCACTTGCGCCTACCGCTGCGCCGAGGGCAGCACCTTCATAACCTTGCGATAAAAAGCGTTGGGCATCTCTTAAATCCATCTTATCCGCTTTTAAGACATTGGCCTGTATCCAGTAATAGGCGGCATTGGGATTATTCACCACCGTATAGCCTTTGGCCTCAACCGCTTTTCGAATCAGGTTTGGTAAACCCGACATCTCTTTATCGGAGGTATTTTTAATTTGCAGGTAAACGGTTTTCTGGGAAGCGGGATCTAACCAAATCGTTTCACTCATTTGGGTTTTTACTTCGAGATTACGTTTTTTAACCGCCGTACTGACTGCACTACAGCCTGTTATAGCCACAGATGTCGATATTAAAGTAACCAGCAATAAACGCTTGAAAGGGTGTGTCATTTTTTTAAAAACTCCATGTTAAAGGTATAAAAGATTACTTGAACAGAATGCTGTTCAAGTAAAAGGTGATAAAAAATGGTTATCTTTGAGGGTTAAATATCACGATGACTCCCTGAAAAATGGTCATTGTGATCAAATCCACTTGTCGTGCTGAAATCATTGCCAAAACTAGAAGAACTGCTATATGTGTCGTCAAAGGATGACGAAAAAGATGAAAATTCATGGCTACTTGTGCCATACATATTTCCAGCTGAGTCTATTCCCCCACAACTTAATAATCCTGTTGCCGGATTTGTTTCTATTCTGCTGCTGAAACTATCGTCATCAGAATACGTATAATAAGTTTCAGCGCTATCATCATTTAAATTTTGATTATTAACGGGAGAAAACTGATGGGAGGAATGATGTGAATATCCATTTCGTTGCCAATCTTGAGGGGCGTAAGAAAAAAGAATGACGCCAGCAATAAATAATGAAATGATTGCGGATAGTATTATCCCACCATAGATAACTTCGGAAAACACATATCCATCATTTTTTGCCGATATCTCTAAAAATTCTCTTGAAAGAATTAAAATATTTCCGATAAAAAATCTACCTAACAGAGGGTATTTGAATACTTTCTCACTTTCACGCCAATTTTTTGAAAAAAAACAAAATAAAGCACTCAGGTTAATGACGCTCATGGCGATCATCGAGGAGGCTTGCTTAAAGTAAAACAAAAACAGTGTTTCGAGGATGACTATTGTGATAATAAATGCAATAAATCTCATTGTGATTTCCCTCCTTTATCCTCGTACCTTTTAAGATTAGCGGATTTTTCCTTATTTATCGCCTTCTCATTGGCGATTATTTTCTCCTGAGTGGGTTCGACGTTGTGCCCAAAATCGGTTTTTTCTGCTCGTATTGCTTTCGCATATTCACCGGAATTAGCCTCGGCGGATTCAAGTAGACTGACTTTATTGCTTTCACCGGTCTCAGGGTTAACAATGGTCTGATGTTGCCGAATATGACCTTTATCGGCTTGCTTTTCCAATTGTGCCGCACTTTGATTAAACCCAGCTGGATCATATTGACTGGCCTCATGAGGGACTTGCATACCTTGGTAATGATTGGCCACCACCGTTTGATTGGCAAAGTGATTATGCCGGATATCCTCCGCGATGCGATCGCTAAATTCGCTTACCAGCGCTTCACGCTGTGCCCTGACCGTGGGTGACCCCGCATCCGTTAACACATAACTTGCCTCAGCTTCGCCTAAACGCGAATAAGCAAACTGGGTAAATTCCTGCTCCAGGCGGTGTGAAGCACTTAGGCGTTCCGTCTCAGTTAAATTGGCTTGCTCAGAGATAGTTTGTTCTTTGGTTTGACTGGCCGTAAATCCAGCAAATTTTTCGCTGGTGTTTTGTAGAGAAGATCTTAAATCTCTGACTAAAGAACGCGTTTCCGAATTAGAGATGCGACTAATATCATCGTCTGTCATATTCTTAATAATGGTTGCTGACTGACTGGCCGCAAAATCTTTTGCAATTTGTATATCTTCGCTGGTTTTATTGCCCTTTGATGCCGAGTCGGTGTTAGTATCTCGCCATTCATGATTGTACCTTGCATTCGCATCGAATTCCGCGCTGGCTTTTGCGTTTGATGACCCCTTGCTAACACTCAGGCTCCCTTTTGCCCCAAATCCAAAACCGGCAACATCGGTACTATCCGTTGAAGTTCTATCCTCTCTGGTTGTACTGTTATTTGAAGACATGGCTTCTTTTGCATATTGGGATTGCCGTTGGACATCTTCAATGGCTTGGCGTTGTTCGCTGGATAATTTACTGTCTTGCGACCCTTGTTTGCTAAACTGATTACTTAGCGCGGTTGAAATATTGTAGGTATCATTAATGGCACTTTTTAATCCCTGATGATAGCTTTCGGTCTCGCGGTGTTGACTGCTTAACGCTTTGCTAAAGCTGGTATCGAGCATCGAACTGGTATCCAGGCTAAAGGGCAGTTTTGAGATAGCTTGCGTAGTATCGACAATATGCTGACCACTTTGGGTGGTGCTAATCATCGCCCCGTTATCGATTTGCTGGCTGGAGAGTCCCGCTTTGTAACTACGGTTTAAATCGGTTTTAAAGCCGTTAATGTTTTCCACCTGCATATTCGCCATGTTGTAATTGCCACTGGCTACCGCTGACGCATCCGCGGTCGTTGCTCCTGCCAGGGCATTACCTAGATAGGAGCCGGCACTGGCAATCTGTTGGCCGAGGGAGGTGAAGAGTTTAAAACTCAAAAACGGAATGGACATCATCATCCAACCCGCAATCCCTGCGGTGGTGCTGCCCGTTTGGGTCAATCTGTCGAGATTCGAGAAGGTGACGCTTTCCCCACTTAAGGTGGTGGCCATCATAAAATTATAAATGTGATTAAAGATGGCAAACATCACAGGCCATAACATCAGACTGCCCATGATGTTCAAATAATTAATTATCACCTTGTACGTTATTTCTCTCACAAAAAGCGCTAATGCCATAATCGGAAAGAGCGAAATACACAACAGCATCAACACGGTATTGAGTTGCGGCAACATTTCACTGGCCAGATGATAACTGGCCTGATGGGATAAGCGCATTTTGGCTAGCGACTGCTCGGTGGTAATGAGATTTAACCCCGCGGGGTCATTCATGGCCGCAGCATAGGCGTTAAAGCCTTTTCTCAAGCCCGCTATCATAATATTCTGTTTTAAAATATCGGCGGCAGATTGGCTTGCCTTCATAAAGTAGTTGTAGCTGCCTTCCAGCATATGCGGTAATACTAGCGATGCATCGTGTCGGCCTGGAAACAGTTTACGGGCATAAAACATCAGTGTGCTGCCGCTTCCCGTGGTATCCAGATTAAGCAGCGATTTGAGTTTCACGGTGGCTTGCTGACAGGTCATAAACTGACTGCGTGCACCTTCAGTATTTTCAGGCTCCCAACCTTGATAGTAAATCCCTCTTAAGGGACTGGGTTTTGAAAATATCAGGCTATAAATATCACGGGTATTGAGTAGCTGGCTTAAACTGTATTTGTGGTTTAACTGAATATCAGGGATGACACAGTTTTTAACGTATTCGCTGAAATTGGCGTTAATTTCAGGGCTATGGCTGTGAAAGGCTAATGATTCCTGCATTAGTTTCTGGCCAAACATCAAGCCAGTTTTGCTGTAGGCGACACTCTCTGGCAGATGAAAAAAATCATCATAAAAGATGGCCGCTGAATGTCCGATACCTGTTAATAACCAAAGTGGGGTGGCTAATCCTACTGGCACATTATCCACCCGATTGATTTTATCTGGTCTCGTCAGGTCGTTGACCACCACCGTGACTTTGGGTGTAAGCAATAATGCCGTCACACAAACGAAGGTAAATCCCCAGGCAAAAAGCCCTTTTAAGTCATGGGTTTTAACGTACGTCATCACGCAGGTTAAAATACCGAGCGTTTCCGCCAGATACAGTAGCCCACCCCAGGTGCGGTGATTGACCATGGCTGCCACCGCATTCAAGGTTTGGGTCACCATGTCACCGCCACTGATAAACCAGGTATCTAATACCATTTATCCTCCAAACTGATAGTTGCTCATCAACCGGTCAGACAGCCCTGATGAGAGTTGCTGACGTAAATAGTGCAAATTGCGCTCAAGCTCTAGCAGATGATTTTGATTAATCCGCATTTTGGTTAAGCGCTGCGCCATTTTTTCGCGCACGGTTTTAAGGCTATTTTGAAACTGTTTGTTTTCTTCTTCGGTATTCAGGCTCCCTGCGCCGGCTACTTCCACCAAATCAATCAGACCGTCGATATAGCTGACCACCATGTCGCTGGCGATGTATTCGGAAAGCGACGTGACAATCGATTCATCGAGGCTGAGTGAGGCGCTGTCAATCACGTAGCGCAGGATTTGGACGCGGGTACTGCCAATCAATGCCGTTTCCCTATCGGTTAATGCCGCATCGGTAGTGGATTTTTTAAACAGGCTTGCCAACAGATTCTGGATTTGTGCTATCATGCCATTGCTGGCGGTGACTGTGATTTTGCTCTTCGTTGGCTTTAGGCATTGCGTGACATTATCACAACGATAAACCTCCGTTGTGCCACCCTTTAAAATTGCGTCCATGACACTGTCACTTGCGCCTAGCCCAGGTAAAACCGCCAATTCTCCCAGATTGCCATAAATCACGGTGCCGACTAGCGACATCATGAGTTCCTTTAATTCCCTGTCACTACTGATAAACTGATTGATTTTTTCAAACGCACTCCAGGTTAAGTTGCGATTGCGTGGTATCCGCTTTTTCTCTTCGTCATTGGCGTGGTTGAATACTTTATTGGTTTCATTACCCACGCCACAGCCCTGACGGGACGCTGCCCAATCAGCAAAAACGCTATGGTTACCCGCAATGTCCTGACAGACGTGCTGGCTGGCCGCTTGTGATTTTGGCCATAGCCCACCGACAATGCCTTGTGCCGCCTGACAGGTGGAGATATTGGTGTTGTTAATATCGGTCGCCAGCTTCTGCAGATAATCCTTGACCGCTTTCACTTGCGGCAGTGCGGTTTCTAACGCCAGGTCGAAGGCGTAACCGGCGGCATTACTTAAAATCTGTTTGGCCATCACTTTTATCTGGTCGGAGTTAATAAAACTAAATGATCCTAGATAGGCATCAATACCGCCACAACCGGATTTTACTTCGGGTAAGGTGACCGAAATAAGCTGGATTTGTCGTACGGGATTGCGCAGAAACAGTGACCCACCCGTGAGATAACCGGCTGCCTGTCCCTGCCACGCCGCTGCTTGCGTGACATTTGCGCCACTGCCGCTATTGAGCTCCTGAAAAAATTTGTTTAAATCTTCATTGATACCGGCATGCGTTGTGGCACAAAACAGCATCAGGGCAATTAATTGGTATCGTTTTTTCATTGCAATACCCCCAGTTTTTCGGCAAGCAGGAAAGATTGCTCGAGCCGGTTATTAAACGAAGTCGCACTCATCATGCCTTGCGAGACCGGAATGGCCACCAGGGTTTGGGTATTAACGATAAAATCGGTGGGCGTCACCTGTGGTAATTCAGGGAAAAACTCTCCAATGACTTCAGGGGTCACCGGTAATACGTTGTTAAGGTGCTATCACCCAGTCCGTCAAAACTGTACACAAAAACCGGCATATTAAGTTGCTCGGCGACGCTATTGAGCACCGGGTTAAACTGCTGGCAAAATGGGCAATCGGATTTCATAAAATGCACGATTTGCCAATCGGTGATATTAATCGCCCGTCCGTTTGATAAGCGAAAGGTCTGGTGCTTCGCTTTGGGCGCTATTCGGTGTTGCTTTGGGTCATTCCCTACCGCCGTCTTGTGCTTTTCGAGTGCGGCGATTTCATCGAGCGTACTGGCGGCAATCGGTAATGTCAGCATCAGCAATAAAAATGAAAGTATCATTTTCATCATTAATCCCTCGGCGTAAAATCAGTAACACGGTTTAATAGGCGTTTCGCTAAATCATCCTGGCTGATAAAGCCATAGGCCAGTGGATGGTAGCTGCCCGTGCTCGGGTCAACCAAAAAGAGTGCCGGGAAATAGCGAATCTGCATTTTTGCCGCCTGTCCTCGGTCTTTCTGGCTGTTGGGTAATTCAGGGTTGATGACACCATCAACACTGATGGGCATCACCGCCATCTGATATTGTTGGGCAAATTCCCGCACCACCTGTGCTAATTTCGCATCCAACGGTACCTTGCCACGATAGAAGAAAAAGACCCCATAGTGTTCATTGACGGCTTTAATGGCACTGGCTTGTGCTTTTTGCTCGTTCGCGTAAGACAAGGTTGCCGTGGCGTTATAATGCGAATGCCGGTTGTTGTAATCGAGTTCCGGTTTCAGCAGCAGCACCTTCTGCCAGGTGGCTGAGAACTGACTAGCGTTATCCGACCAGTAGTTTTGGAATGCCATCCAGCGTGCCAATTTCTCCGGTGATTTCGGGTCAAGCACCGCAGCATTGCGTAATTCATCGCCCAGGGCTTTGATTTTTTGCATGGTTTCCACCGCTGACAGTGTTTTTTGCGGTGATGACCGTGCTTCCAGCGTTTCCTGTTGCGGTGCCGGTTCGTTATACCAATGCCAACCGACCGCAGGGGAGTAGTGATACCCATCGTCGGGCTTTGCGGTCACTATTGCCGATAACAGCACGCTACTTAATAAAAGGCGTTTCATGGTTTGCGCCCCTGTAACTCGTCTTTAATCTGCTGGCTTATCTTTTCAGTGAGCTTTTTGCTATCCGGTAGTGTTGTTTTGCTGTTAAGCTCATCATAAAACTCACTGAAATCGAGTGTATCAAATCTCACCCGTTGCAACTCGTCAATCGTCATTCCACGACAATCGGGATGCTTCGCACTACCAAATCCCACGCCCAGTTGACCACCCCGACCTTGCGCTTGCACAATCTGCGCGAGCTTACTGTCAAACACACAATAACTGTGCTTTTTGCGTAAACACACGCCTAACACGTCTTCGGCGCAAAACTCCCCGACATCGACCACCAGACCTTTTTCTTTGGCTTTACCAATCGCTTTTTCTTCACTGTCACAACTGGCAAGACCGATATCATGTCCCCAACCGCTGCTTTTGCAGCAATTACTAAAGCCAATGGCGGTTTTACGACAGGCCATTGGTTTACCGGTAAACGCACTGATATTTTTGCCATCCCCACTGATGTCTTTACCGGCTTTGGCGAGTGCGGCTAATTGCGATACCGCTTCACCAAAATCATTATTTTTACCGGCGGCAATGGCGGCACATTTGCCGTCTGAGCAGTAGAATTTACCGCCACAAAGAAAACCTTCCCCCTGCGTGGTTTGTTGACACTGGAATTTGATCGATTCTTTAACGCATAGATTGCCGATTTTCTGCAAACACTGGTGCGACCCTTCGCTGCAATTGGGGTCTTTTTCCCAACGACCACAGGTATTATCATCTCGTTCAGAGACGACCCACTCCTCGGATTCTTGCCAGCAAGTGAGCGTGACAGGATAACGTTTACCGTCTTTAACGACATAACGGGTCTCCCCTTTTTGACTGCACCAGGCTTTAGTTTTGACGGCATTGGCTTTATCAACTGGGCAGTTCGCTGTCCAAACGACTTTTGGATGCCAGATTGTTTCATTGACTTTTACGGTAAAGTGCAACGTTAATTTGGCGGGGCTATTAAAGCGATATCTTTTGGCGTTGTCTCGATCGTTGTGTGAGAATCGGATGGGTCGACTTTGACTGAATGTTCGGTCAGTTATATTCAGTTCTCCACTCAGCGTCTGTCTTGAACCAATCCAATAAAAGAAATCACCGCCAAGCCCTGAAACTTCTACACCGCCATAGCAACGATGGCAACCTGGGTGAGTATAAGTCACTTTTTCTATCGTTCCCTCAATAAACTAGTTGCTGAATAGAGACTTGCATTTTTTGTCACGCTATTGAGAATAAAAAGAGGTTTAACTTAGAGAATAAAGGTTTGAAATGATCAACAAAGAGCGGCTGTTACGAGATAATCGTTTATG
>NZ_NHNG01000571.1:0-2525 GCF_002287155.1 Arsenophonus sp. ENCA | reverse complement strand
AGGTAACCATCTGGGCAGATACCGGTTTTCAAGGTATAGATAAACAGCATCCTAATACACAAATCCCAAAAAAAGGAACTCGAAAAAGACCTTTATCGCCTGAACAAAAACAAGAAAATAAAATAATCTCGGGCATCCGTATTACAGTTGAACACGCCATCGCGGGTATCAAGCGCCTCGGTTGCATGACCCAAATTTTACGGAATCGTAGACCCTTTATTGATGATACCTTCTTACTCCTTAGCGCAGGTCTTTGGAATTTCCATCTCAGAACAGCGTAAAATTTACTTCAATCACCGAAACACCCTTATTTCACTATTAAGCAACACGCTTAATGTCTATGTCAAAAGCGAAAGAGCTGGAAAACGAGTTAAGAAAAATATTACCCGCTGGCTGGATAAGAAGCTGAAACTGAGGGTTACACGAGTTTCGCACCAATAAAAAAACGCTCTATTTTTAAGTTTAATTCAGCATAATATATAAATAGAAAAAATCTCATAAATTAAAAATAACTTATTATAATTTAAGTAAATTTATATGTATTACTAAGTTACAGATTAATCATTGTTTTGAAGCCATTTCTAGAATTTTATATGCCCGTGCGAAACTCGTGTTATCGAAGACGACCTGCGTACTCAGTGTTCAGATATGCTCTACTCTATGCAGACGAATGCGGGGAAAGGCTATATACACATTGCTAGAGCATCAGAGCCGCCCTGAAAAGCTAATGGCGTTTCGCCTGATGCGGTATGCGGTGGCAGCCATGCAGCGGCATCTTGAGCAAGGTAACGACACCTTACCAGTGGTTATACCGATCTTATGCTATCACGGCGCTACGTCCCCTTACCCTTATAGCACGTACTTCCTAGACTGTTTTGCTGATCCAGAATTGGCAGCTACGGTTTATCAGCAAGCCTTTCCGCTGGTTGATATTACCACGATACCGGATGAGGAGATCCTGACTCACCGTCGAGTAGCACTCCTCCAACTGGTGCAAAAGCATATCCGAACGCGAGATATGTTGGAACTTGCTGTAGAATTAGCTAGTCTAATAGAAAAATGGCAGTATTCCAAAGAACAATGCAGGAGTTTATTATATTATATCGCTAAAGCAGGAAACACGATTGATGGCGAGGGATTCATACGTACCCTTGCGGAAAAGGCACCGACTTACCGGGAGGATTTTATGACTATCGCGGAACAACTTGAGGCTAAAGGCGAAAAGAGAGGCTACCAGCTAGGCCGGCAGGATGGGGTTAACGAGGGTGAGCAAAACGCCTCACGTAAGATTGCCCAACAGTTGCTAGCTAACGGCGCAGAGCGATCTTTGATAAAGATTGCCACCGGTCTTTCAGATAGTGAACTAGATAAACTATGAGGCAAGAAGCTAGCTTGCCTCTAGCTTATAGGTAAATTTCAAAATAAAACAATTGCTTATTAATGTTTTTTTACTATTTTTCCTTCTTCCTTTCAGCATCCAACAATTTTCAGCAAGAACTCCCAGAAACTATCTTGATTAGCTAACCAACTCCAACTATCAAACTCATTTTGGATAGTCATCCAGTTTTCTGGTCGTAGTGGGATGATCTCACATCCGAGTCCACGACCGTTTTTCTTGTCTGCTTTTGTGCTTCCTCTCCATCGGTTCCAGAGTGTGCGAGAGCCGGAGCTATTTGTCCGGCTGATGGTACTGTAGTGTCAGTCATTAGCCACATTGTATATTTATGGAATGTTTTTACTTCTAATATTTTTTCGGCTGCCAATGCTTTAGCATCATGTTGTTTTGTTTCGTAATTTCTTATAGTCCCAAGAGATAAGCCTGTAATTTCAGCAAATTGTTTTTGAGTAAGACCCTCTGCTTTTCTAATAGCTTTTAATTTATCTGCATAATTTCTTGACATGATCAGTGCCTACTGACCAATATAGATAAAGATCAGTTTTTACTGACCTTTAAAACACGCAGATGCCGAGAAATCCAGCCAAAACTTAGCAAAGCTCGGCAAATGCACCCAGTTTAAGCATAACAGATTAAAGGTCTTTTTTGATGATTTGAAGGGTCAGGAACGGTCTACAGCGGTCTGGAAGACATGAGGCACACATGATTAAGAGTGACTACACAGGGCAATATCCCGTTGACGCAGTGACGATAGAAAAGTTTGCCGAGTTGATCGGTAAGACAGATGAAGCCGTCAGATTGATGATTAAAAGGGAAAAATTACCTGTGGTGGATTTTCAAGACCCGAACAAACCTAATTCACGGGTAAGCGAAACGTGGATATACCTCCCTGAATTCAATCGCATAGTCCGAGAAGCCCGCCAATTCCCAAACGAAATGCAACAAAGTAAATCCTTGGTCATACATAGATAAAATTACTGTAATGACCCCATAAGAGATACTGTTGTATGAAGGGAAAACATTTGAACTTACATGAGCGTTTTTATATCGAAAAACGAATAATTGACGGTGTTACTCAGGCCACTATTGCTAGAGAATTGGGGCTTTCTCGTTCAACTGTCAGCAGGGA
>NZ_NHNG01000045.1:0-2532 GCF_002287155.1 Arsenophonus sp. ENCA | reverse complement strand
CATAAACGATTATCTCGTAACAGCCGCTCTTTGTTGATCATTTCAAACCTTTATTCTCTAAGTTAAACCTCTTTTTATTCTCAATAGCGTGACAAAAAATGCAAGTCTCTATTCAGCAACTAGTTTAATACACCCCTTACCCCTCACGAGGTGAAAGGGGGAGAATTGGCTAAACCTGAAAAACGAAAACCCCAAACACTGAACTACAACGATTATCTGGTTGCTTACAACGAGGAAGTGGGTGACAGATTACCACATGCTGTTGAAGCCAATGCCAAGCGTAAAACCCGCTTGAAGAAAATTGTTGGCTTACTGGCTAATCCAAACCTGGATGGCTGGCGAGCCTACGTGAGAGCATTTGTTGGCATGGCAAAGCCGTTTTACTTTGGTGAGAACAACACAGGCTGGACAGCGGATATTGATTACTTACTGAGAGAAACCACAGTAACGGGTGTTCGTGAAGGTAAATTTGCCGATAGGGGATGCTAGCATTGCAGATTTTCCCCTCAGATTTAAAAATTCAATCTCAATCTGCCATTCAGATACCCTCTAAAACGCTCTGTAATCCATTATAAGCCGTTTTCTCGATTTAAACGTAAATTCGTAACACTAAAATTTTATCGTCGCTCAGAATGCGATAAGGCGAGTTTTTATGTTTTTGGAAAATCTGTGATTAAGGAGATACGCAATTGGTCAACGTCCAACTTGAAGCAAGCGTGATAGGCGGATTGCTGATTTCAGGTTTATCACCTGATGCCAGTGATGTATTATCCACGCTAGAGCCAAACGCTTTTTCATCTTGTTTTTACCGTGAAATCTACAAAGTAATTCAGTGCCAGGCTAAAACCAGAAGCATGATTGATATGGTGATGGTGGCTGAACACATGGGAGATGGGAATTTCACTCAGGTTATGTCGATAGCCAAAGATTGCCCCAGTGCAGCTAACCTCAAAGGTTATGCAAAAATGGTTGCTGAAAATTATCAACGACGTGAATTTTTGACAATGATGGATAAAGTCAGGAATGTGATTACTCAGGGAACTATCGAGACAGCAACTCAGGCCATCGATGATTTTTTGTCGAAAGCAACAAAATTACGCACTTCAAATGAGGAAATTAAACCGCTAAACATGAGGGAGCTTATTAGTGATTACACTGACTTACTGGAAAATCGTCTGCAAAACGGTGAGCAGTCAAATACCTTAAAAACAGGGATAAGTGAGCTGGATGAGATAACGGGAGGTATTAATCCGGTGGATTTAGTGATTGTTGCTGCCAGACCCGGTATGGGGAAAACCGAATTTGCATTGAAGATTGCCAGAAGTGTAGCCAGTCAGGAAATCAGGGACATAAATGAGCGGCGTGGCGTGCTTATTTTTTCAATGGAAATGGACTCAGGCCAAATCATTGAAAGACAGATTGCCCAGGCGTCAAATCTCCCCGTTTCAATGTTGAGAAATCCCTCACGATTAGAGCAGGAACACTGGAATAAGATAACTGGTGCGATTGGTTTGTTGCATGATTTAGATGTATGGATAGTGGATGCAAGTAAACTTACCGTTGAGCAAATAGCCTCTGTTGCCACCAGACAGAAAAAAGAATATCCCCAGCTGTCGTTAATCATGGTTGATTACCTCGGATTAATTGATAAACCGAGAGCTGAACGAAATGACCTTGCGATAGCGCATATTTCCGCGAATTTGAAACGGCTGGCAAAAACATTAAAAACGCCCGTAATCTCATTGAGCCAGTTATCAAGAGAGGTTGAAAAGCGGACAAACAAGCGCCCTGTTAACGCTGATTTACGGGATTCCGGCAGCGTTGAGCAAGATGCAGACAGCATTATCATGCTGTATCGTGACGGGGTTTATAACGAAAATTCACCCTCAGCGAAGTATGCTGAAATTATTGTAACCAAAAATCGATTTGGCAAAACGGGTACGGTTTATCAGGAGTTTAAAAACGGTCATTTTATCGATACCAATCAACAGGAAGCAGGAACAATCTCACAATCATCTCATCAACAAAGTTTAAGGCGCTACGCTCAAGGCGCAACGATTTAATCAGGACACCCTCAATGAAATACCAAATTGAAGCAACCATTGTTAAGGATGGTGGCGAGCCTGTGCATTGGTATCGCTTTAGCGACAAAGCACTATCAGAAAAAGATTGCCTGAAAATGTTATCCCAGCCGTCCATAAGCGTGTTGCTTAATAGTGAAATAAGGGTGTTTCGGTGATTGAAGTAAATTTTACGCTGTTCTGAGATGGAAATTCCAAAGACCTGCGCTAAGGAGTAAGAAGGTATCATGAATAAAGGGTCTACGATTCCGTAAAATTTGGGTCATGCAACCGAGGCGCTTGATACCCGCGATGGCGTGTTCAACTGTAATACGGATGCCCGAGATTATTTTATTTTCTTGTTTTTGTTCAGGCGATAAAGGTCTTTTTCGAGTTCCTTTTTTTGGGATTTGTGTATTAGGATGCTGTTTATCTATACCTTGAAAACCGGTATCTGCCCAGATGGTTACCT
>NZ_NHNG01000394.1:0-9229 GCF_002287155.1 Arsenophonus sp. ENCA | reverse complement strand
ATTTGAAAACACCTTTGTTTTATATTTTTTTCTCTCAACCCATACTGCAACATCGAATTTTAATTTAGCGACATCAATACCCACTGAGGTTTTGATCATGGTAAATTCTCTCATGAAAAACAGATAATTGAATATATCGTCCTAACCTTCCTTATAAATACGTGCTCGTAGCACAAGATACCGTTCGGTTTTGAAGACGATGATGAATATGTCACCAGGGTTTAATCTGAGGTACAAGCTCTAAGCTTAAGGCAGCGTACAAACTCACCGGTAACATCCCAATGATCAGTTGGGGATCATTAACCTTTGACAGTCAATGATCAAGATATAAGAACAGCGTAAAATTTACTTCAATCACCGAAACACCCTTATTTCACTATTAAGCAACACGCTTATTGATGACGGGTAATACGTTCATTAGTGATATTGGGGCTATCGGGATGGCGATGATAATCGATTTCTTTTACGGTTAAACCTCGATTATCAACTATTTTAATGGTTGGCGTTCCTTTAAATAATGACGATGATTGCATATTTTTCTCCATGTTTATTCACTATTATTTAGTTGCAAAAGAGAAATGAAATTTTCAGGTCTTTTTGTTATCAATAATCGATAGTTGCATAACAGGTGATATTTATATTTTCAGAAAATAGTGCTTTGATATTATTAAGTTATCGAATATTATTTCGTTGAGTTATGTTTTGATGTCAAATAATTATTGTTGTCAATATATTAACTTTAGGTAATAACACAAGCGATTAAATCTCGAAGAAAGTTGCTTAATTGGTTGATGTAGGTTTTTTAGGATTGGGCTATTTTAAAAATAGTGCTAAAAATATTTCATTTTCGTTAAAGATAGTAAAGGTTATTGCGCGTCGTAGAATATAGCAGCGAAAGTGCGCTACCTAAAATTAGCTACCCGGCCTTGTGGCTGCCGGGTAACAAATTAGAAAGATAATCACTTTTTATATTGAATGAGAAAATATTAATTAAGGTAGGTAAATGCGGTAGTTACGCGTTTAACGCCATCTGTCTCACTGGCGATTTTCGCTGCGGCAGCTCCTTCCTGTTGAGTTAAAATACCAAGTAAAAATACCTCTCCACCTTCGGTAATAACTTTGACGGTTGATGATTTAACCGAATCACTGGTAAGAATTTGTGATTTTATTTTAGTGGTTATCCAGGTATCTTTAGAAGCCGTACCAAGATCAACCGGCGTTGCCTGACGGATCTCATTATAAACTGCTTCAACACCTTCTACTTTGGTTGCTATCTGTTTTGCTCTTTCGGCTAATGCAAGATCGGGCGCTTGGCCGGTAAGCAGTATCTTACCTTCATAAGCTGTAGTAATAACACGTGCATTGCGGGTAATTTCTTGATCTTTGTTAATAGCAGCACTAACGCGGGCTTCTAATGTTCCATCATCGACCTGACGACCGACACTTCTTGGATCCGTCGCACTTTTTGTAGCGACTGCCGCTGAGCCTATTACAGCAGCCCCAATGCATCCTTGTAATAAAAGGGTACTGCATATTATGGTAATTAGAGGAAATAGTCTCATTATTACTCCTTAGTCATCTTGATGCGGAAAAAGTGTATTATCGATTAGATCACATAAACAGTTAACTGTTAATAGGTGAACTTCTTGAATTCTGATGCTTCTTTGAGAAGGTATTCGAATTTCTACATCCTGTGTGCCTAATAAACCGGCTAATTCTCCGCCATCATGACCGGTTAAGGCCACAATCGTCATATCACGTGCGAGTGAAGCTTCAACCGCTTTTATCACAACGCGACTATCGCCTTTGGTGGCAATTGCAAGAAGTACGTCACCAGATTGACCTAATGCACGCACTTGTTTTGCATATACCTCTTCGGGTTTTTGGCCATTAGCGATCGAGGTTATAATCGCATTGTCTGTGTTAAGACATAAAGCGGGCAGACTTGGACGTTCAGCTTCAAATTGATTGATCATACTGGTTGCAAAGCGTTGTGCAATAACTGCTGAGCCGCCACTGCCGCAACATAAGATTTTATTACCATTTAGTAAGGCGTGAACGATCATAATTGCTGCACGCGAAATAGCATCGGGTAATGCTTCAGCAGCGGCAATTTGTGTTTGAATACTTTCGGTAAAACAGGCTTTAATTTTCTCCAACACGTTAAGACCTACTTACATATAATTAGTGGATGGCATCATAATCACTAAAGGCATTTGGTAACCACTCAAATTGATTGCCGGTAGTAGCACAAATATCAAAACGACATAAAGCGGTTTCTATGTTTTCATTTTGTTTAAGCAGCCATAATTTAGCGGCTGCAAGTAATTTTTTTCGTTTGTTTAAAGTTACTGACATCAATGCGTTACCGAAGTTATCATGGCGGCGAAAGCGTACTTCAACAAACACCCAAGTGTTTTGATCTTTCATAACTAAATCAATTTCTCCAACCGGGAAACTTACATTGCGGCTAATAAATTGCAGTCCTTGTTGTTGCAAGAATTGCTTGGCTTTATTTTCGAAGTGACGTCCTTGTATCCAAGATAAATTTGGCGATTTTAGCATAGCGGATATCCTTATCTATAAGCTGAGGGTGTCGTTAAAATGACACTTTAGTCACTATTTTACTCTATTTTTATCTATTGGCTGATAAATTTTACTTTTAACTTACAATTTATTAAATCAATTGAACTTTTCCTTGTTTAAATTTTAACCACGGCAGGGTACGAAAAATTACGCAATTGTTACTATTTACACTTAGTTTGCCTGTGGCTCCATTTAGTTCGATATCATGTTGTTGTAATTGATTGAAATGATTGGCTAATAACCAGCCATCAATTCCCATAGCGTAAAGACGAATTAGCGAGTAATCAGCAGAGAGTCGTTGATTAGCTTGAGTTAGTAAAGTGGAACTAGCGCCGGCAAGTAAAGGGATTTCACTAAATTGCAAGCCTTCCATTTCCAGATAATAATCGGTGCTTAAATCTGTTTGATGACTACGAGAATTGGCATAAAGCGTTGGACGTGTGCGACTGTCGGTTGCGATATCTATCATCGGTTTAATCAATGACAATTCATCACTTGTGGCGACAATATACACCGCATCAATCGCCTCTGCCGTATCGTTGGTATTTTGCTGTTCGGCAATTACTATTGGAGTGCCTATCATCTGTATTCCAGTACTTTGAGCAGTTCTAGCTTTTAGGCTATCAATATTACCAAAACTTTGTTTACGTACAGGGGTTTGTTTCAATTTTTGCCACTCTTGTGCAAATATATTTGCGATACGTTCCCCAAAAGGAGAAGAAGGGATCAGGATCAAGGGTACTTGTTTGCCCTCTTTTGCCATATGGCGAGCCGCATTAACCGCTTCATCTTCAGGTGACAGAGAAAAGTAACAGACATTATTTTTAAGCGGCATTTTATCATTATCTAATTCATTTAATGTCAAAAGATTTAATGGAGTATTTATTTGAATAGCTTTAAGTACATCCGGTTTTAAAAGTGGCCCGACAACTAAGGTAATGCCATCCTGTTCAGCTTGTTGCAAGAGTGACTCAATCGATTGAGTATTGGTATCGTATACTTTAACCTGTTGATTATTAATAGGTGCATTGTCAATAACAAGCGATGGGGTTTGTGGATTGTTTTCCTGCGTCATATCATTGCTACTGCTAGTAATTGAATCAATAATACTTTGAACGGGATCACTATTTTGGCTATTTTGCTCAGATGAGCTGGTTGCGGTTGTCGGATCGATGGGTAAACCTTTTTGGGCATCAAGGAAACCTTGTAAAATCGCTTCAGCAAATATTTTACCATTATTACTTAAAGGCAAGAATAGACCAATTTTAGGGTTGCTACTGATTGAAGATTGATGAATGATTTGTATGAGTGCTGTTGGGGAAGTTTTAACACCCGGATTGGCTGGATAGCGTATTTTCCAGTCATTAAATGCATTTTGTAATGCCGCTGGATCTTGGTAGTTATTATGGTATAAATCAAGCAGATCAATCCAACCTTGTAAGATATTTTCATCTGCCCTAACAGCTAATTTTTGAATTTGTTCAGCAGGCAAACTGATTAACATCTGCCAAAAATCATCAATATTTTTCTGGTGATTAACCTTATCTTTTAATAGGCGTTCTTGCGCGATATAGGCGCGCAAAACTTCAGCAGATGGTGTACCATTAGCCGCATCAATAATTGATTGATAATGGCTGATTTCAGAGCTTGCTTGTATGGTTGCATCGCCAGTCGGTTTACTTTGATCTAGTGAGGAATGACATCCTACTAACAAAAGAGAGGATAGTATCGCTATACATATCAAGCCTTTTTTAACAAAAATTGAAGAACGCATACTTTGTCCAGTGATGTAATTATTATTGCTCAATTTTAATTGGTTATTCGGAATAAACAATGAATGAACCTAATCAAGATATAGAGGTAGAGATGGTATCAACACTATATATTGTAACAACTCCTATTGGTAATTTGGATGATATCACTCTGCGTGCATTGCAGATCCTTAAGCAGGTAGATTTTATTGCAGCGGAAGATACCCGGCGTACGGGTTTATTATTGCAGCACTTTGCTATCAATACCCGCATGATTTCCTTACATGATCATAATGAACAACAGAAAACAGATCAATTAATTCCTCAATTAAAACAGGGACTAAGTATAGCGTTAGTTTCTGATGCAGGCACACCGCTAATTAATGATCCTGGTTATCATTTGGTAAAATCTTGTCGCCAAGCAGGTATTCTGGTAGTTCCTTTGCCAGGGCCATGTGCAGCAATTACGGCCCTTTCCGCTGCCGGTATCGCCTCAGATCGCTTTTGTTATGAGGGATTTTTGCCAGCAAAACGCAAGAGTCGACAAGAGGTATTGCAAGCGTTAACGGAGGAGTCGAGAACACTTATTTTTTATGAATCACCACATCGTTTGTTAGACACATTAGCAGATATGGTCGCTATTTGGGGCGCTGAGCGTTATGTTGTCTTAGCTCGCGAATTAACAAAAACCTGGGAATCTATTCATGGTTTGCCAGTTGGAGAACTACTTGATTGGGTAAAAGTTGATGAAAATCGTTCTCGTGGCGAAATGGTATTGGTGGTTCAGGGATATAGAACACCACAGAAGGATGAAGTAGCTATTTCCTCAGAGGTGAAAAAAACGTTAGCGTTACTACAGCAATCATTGCCGTTAAAGAAGGCGGCGGCTATTACGGCAGAAATTTATGGTTTAAAGAAGAATGCACTATATAAATATAGCCTTGAGCAGCAAGTTAGTGCTGATAGTGCAATCAAGTAGATTAGCTGTTGGCCAGTTGTGATAAATAACTATACAAATTAATGTTAAATCCCTATAATTCAGCGTTGGAGTCAGCCAGACAACCGCTGCTTTATTGTTGATTACCCTAGGTAATTGTTAATAAAGGGGAGGAAAGTCCGGGCTCCATAGGGCAGGGTGCCAGATAACGTCTGGGAGGCGAAAGCCTACGACTAGTGCAACAGAGAGCAAACCGCCGATGGCTATTAAGCACAGGTAAGGGTGAAAGGGTGCGGTAAGAGCGCACCGCGCAACTGGCAACAGTTTGTGGCACGGTAAACTCCACCCGGAGCAAGGCCAAATAGGGGTTCACTAGATGCGGCCCGCATCGAACCCGGGTAGGCTGCTTGAGTCAGTGCGCAAGTGCTGGCCTAGATGAATGGTTGTCCACGACAGAACCCGGCTTATCGGCTGACTCTAAAACATTAAAAGCCCCATTGTGAGTAAAATTACAATGGGGTTTTACTTTTAGACTATTTAGAGTGCAATAAAATTGATAAACCGATTATTTATTATCAATAGCGTCTATAAACACTGCTTAGTCATTTCAAGTAATTTTTTAACGTCCTCAGGACGGGTATTACCGGTTGCTTTATCGATGATAGAGCTATAAATATGAGGAATAATTTTCTTTACACCAGCATTTAATGCAATTTTGAGAATTTCCGTGTAATTGTTTAAGTCGATACCGCCAGTTGGTTCAAGATAAAAATCACAGCTAGCACAAGCTTCTGCAACAACTTGATATTCTTCGCGATATTTTAACCCTGCCATATTAAAAAATTTCACAGAACTTGCGCCCATATCTTTTAACATTGCAATTGCCGTTTCAACAGGAACAATGGCGTCTGGATAATTTGAGCTTAGCGGCCCGGTAGAAATTTTTACTTTACCCACTTCACCAGTTGGCGAAATAAGCGCATTAACAATAGTCTGATCTTGACCTAATAATGCACGACTGGTTGCGGCACCAGTAAATACCTGGTTTACATGTTGCGGCTGAATGACTTTAGCAATTTGCGAAACCATATTAGATTGATTAGGATCGCCTGCACCTAAACCGACAGAAAGTGCATTATCAATTTCATCAGCATATTTAGCCATATCGTCAATAGCACTATTTAAGTCAGCATAGTTTTTTGACAGCACGCCAACCACGACATAAGTTTCAGCGGCTTGATAAATCTCTTTAGCATTTTGGTGAGAGCCTGCCAGAACATTCAGACAAACACGATCATGATAGAAATTAGGGGTTAATTGTTTTCCCATTATTTGACTCCAGTAACAACTTGGCGTATGCGTGAGACAATTGTTTTCAGTTGTTCGTTAGTAACACTGCGGATATCAGCTTCAACTTTTCCTTCGTTGGCTTTATATTCGCGAAAATAGATAGCGGTATCGCCCTGTTTCAATTCTGCCATCATGGCATAAGTAGTTTTACCAATGGCTTTCTGATCGAAGCTGATTTCTGCCCGAGCAATATCACGGCCAGCGGCATCCCAAACGATTTGGGCTTTGACGCCTTTGATTTTGTTAAGATCATCGATAAAATCAGACATCCTCTCAACCATCTGTTTGCCGGTCTCTTTTTTGGCAGTTAGGTAGAGTTCAATCGCCAGTGTTAGACCTAAAATACCCTCTTTACCGACTTTCATCGCACGACCAATGCCGCTACTTTGTTGTTTAACCCATTCAACGTATTGATGTTTGCCAATAACTAGTCCGCTAGTTGGGCCTTCAATCGCTTTAGCGCCACTGTAGATCACTAGATCAGCGCCATCTTGATAATAAGTCACTAAATCTTCTTCTGCAGCTGCATCGACTATTAAAGGGATTTGATGTTTTTTAGCAACCTGTGCCGCTTCTTTTACCGTTAGCATACTTTTTTGTACGCAGTGATGCGATTTAACATAAAGAATAGCTGCGGTTTGGTCAGTAATTTTGGCAGCAATTTGGGCTGCACTACACTCATTAGCATAACCGGCTTCGACGATTTCACCGCCACCAAGTGCAACCATGGTGTCAACTGGTGCACCATAATTAACGTTATGTCCTTTCGGCATGACAATTTCACGGGCCACAGGTTGAGGTGAAGTGTGAAGATTATAAAGTAAATCGGCATTGTCTTTTACTATCACCGCAGCGACGGATTGCGCAATGCCGGCTGAGGCGCAAGAAACAACCACCGCATTTTCCACCTTCAGTAGCTTGGCAATATACTGGCCGGTTTTATTTACCAGATCTTTGATTTCAAAGTAATGATTAAGTCCATAGCCGACACGCTCTGTAACTTCAGCTTTAGGCGTTGAAACGCCGAGCATTGTCATGCGACCGGAGGCATTAATTACATTTTTGAGTTGATATTGTTCATAAATCGATTGCATATTCAGACTCACTTTCTGTGGAAACAATTGCTTTGCCGCCAACAATGGCAACAACAGGCACAAACTTATGGCTACCAAAGCGTACTTCAACTTCTGCATCAGAGAGTTCAGTACGCTCTTCTTTGAGATCAAAGATAGTGAAGTCTGCGTCCATACCGACACCCAGATAGCCTTTACCTTTTAAATGCAGTAGGTCGGCGGCTTTTTTAGTGACACAATCTATTATTTGTTGTATTGAGAATCCCATACAAAGAAATTTGGTCAATACGAAAGCCAGACTATAAACTGGGCCATTGATACGGTTTTTATGGTAGATATCGGAACTGATGATATCGGGATAAGTACCAATATGCATAGCTTGTTCCGCGACTTTAAAGCTGAAACTTTCACCACCGTGCCCCACATCCAGGATCACCCCACGAGCAAGAGCTCGTTGAATCGATGGTTTTAAATTGCCGTTATCGTCCAGAATGCGATTAGGCTTACCATTAAAACAGTGGGTAATGATGTCGCCCTTGGTTAACAAATCTGCAATATCATCAAGATTAGGGGGATTGTTACCGATATGTACCATTAAGGGTAGCCCACTTTTTTTCTGCATTTCTTTTGCTTTGACAAGCGGGGTTATACCATTTTCACCAACCACGCTTTTACTCATTCGTGCTTTTATTCCGACAACAAATTCTGGATGATCAGCGATAGCTTTTTGTAAACTAGCTTCGTCAATTTGCTGCATGTCGGCTAATTCATTTTGGGCAATAATACCTGTTTTAGCGATATTAAGTAGTGAATAAACATTGGTTTTGACTTTACGTGTAATGGCAAAAAAGTGATCAATATCGTTAGCCCCAACACTGCCAGCATCTACTAGTGTGGTAACCCCGCAAGATGCGCCGGTTAGGTCAGGTTCATCGAAGTAAATAGGCGATTCTGGATAGCAATGGGTATGGGCATCGATCCAACCGGCACTAATGTAAAGTTGGCCTTTTAGGTCAATCGTTTTAGTTGCTTGTTGTTCTTTGACCGCATCTGGGCCAATGGCAACAATTTTGCTATCACGTACTAAGATATCAACGATCTGGCCGTTGATAAGTTTCCCTTGTTTGATAATGAGATCGTTCATAATAGCCTTCTTTATTTTCTTGGGCACCTCGAAAAACTCAAGATTTTCAATTAACCCTTGGCTTTCATTCTAAATAATTAGATTTTTTTTGATTATCACGTTACTGATTCTATCGCACATTGCCCTGGCTAGGGCCATTTGACCCATTCTGGGCGTCAGAAAGCCACGATGCACGCGCTCTGGAAGTACGCCAACCGCTTTAGGTTGTAACATGCTGCCATCATCGTCATGGCAAAATTAGCGCGCACCTGTCCAATGGTGCGGATCAGTTTTCTACCCATTTGTTCCATCGCCGCAAATGCATGTTCAACCCGTGCCCTAGTCTTTGCAATCCTGTGGTTTCGCCCTTGCTGAGTCTTGGACAACGGTTTGTTTCGATGGCCTTTAC
>NZ_NHNG01000210.1:0-650 GCF_002287155.1 Arsenophonus sp. ENCA | reverse complement strand
ATATAATTCGCCATATTCCTCCTGAGGTAACCATCTGGGCAGATACCGGTTTTCAAGGTATAGATAAACAGCATCCTAATACACAAATCCCAAAAAAAGGAACTCGAAAAAGACCTTTATCGCCTGAACAAAAACAAGAAAATAAAATAATCTCGGGCATCCGTATTACAGTTGAACACGCCATCGCGGGTATCAAGCGCCTCGGTTGCATGACCCAAATTTTACGGAATCGTAGACCCTTTATTGATGATACCTTCTTACTCCTTAGCGCAGGTCTTTGGAATTTCCATCTCAGAACAGCGTAAAATTTACTTCAATCACCGAAACACCCTTATTTCACTATTAAGCAACACGCTTATTATCAATATTCAGGTAATAAGCATGATGTTATTGCTGGCATAGGTTTGGTTAATTTGCTTTGGCATGATCTGACAAGTGTTGAATCAATTCCTATTGACTATCGTATTTATGATAAAGATTCTGATGGAAAAACAAAAAACACGCACTTTTCCGAAATGCTGGCTCTTGCTAAAAAAAGAGGGATCATGCCAGAAGCGGTAGTGATGGATGCCTGGTATTCTAGCCTAGATAATCTGAAATCAATTCGCTCTCATGGTTGGGTCTGGGTAACCACGCTGAGGAAAAACAGG
>NZ_NHNG01000208.1:0-2561 GCF_002287155.1 Arsenophonus sp. ENCA | reverse complement strand
TACAGGTTTCGATCTTGACCAGCGGGTCACCCAACTTGTCGATCGTCTGTTGGTGATACTGGTTTGCAAAGAGGTCATTCTTAATGGCGCTGCGTTTCTTCATGGTGGTTAGCTCAGTAGACCAGCTTCCGATAACTTTATCAGCAAAATCAAACTCGGCTTAGGTTTTTCGAGGTGCCCAATAGAAGTTGGCAGTATTGCTGAATTGTATACACTGAATTTTTTTTGAAAAAAATTAAGTATTGAATAATTTATTGGCTTTACTGATAACCGGATTTTGTATTGATGATGCCATTGGTTTTACTTCTGATAAAACCGATTTTTTACATGAAGAGTCATTGACAAGATCGCCATTAATGGCTCCAATTAAAGTGCGAACCTGCGTATCTGTATTATTTTTAGCTATTAATGAAGCGTATTCTGATTCCGTTATGGATATCCATGCACTCCATCGATTATCAGGTAATAAAGGGTCGCGTACTCGTTTTTGCCATGCGACAATTTCACTTTCTTTGCCGTTATTTACATGAGAAAAATTGTAGTCAGGAGAAAGCACGCCAATGATGTTAGCCAGTGTTGATAACGATGTTGGTTTTGCAAGAAGAGAAGCAACGAGTAAGGGTAAACGCTCATCAATTTTTTTCAAACTGAAGCCAGAAAGAATCACGTTTTTTATCGTTTCGCTTTTTTTTCCTTGTCCAAGTTGATCAAGATGTGCAATAGCCGTAGCTTGTTCATCTTTATCTGTATTAAGATAGAAATAATATTTCTTTGTCTTACTCATTGCTGTTTACCCATTTCAGCAAGCGCCTTGACAAGAGCAAGCTGCGGTGTATCTAACTTTTTTACTTTGTTTTTGAGCGTACTCCAGTGTGCTTTAAATGCGGGATAAAGGTACTCGGCACCGCCGCCAGTTAGGTATATGCGATGAAATCCACGATAATGTTGTTCGACATGTTGGATAACTTTTTCTATTAATCTAGTCTTTGAGACTTCAAACGCAGTTTTCACGGCTGCTACGTGTTTAACATTATTGATAAGTGGCATGATATCATCATCATTTCCTGCCATTATTGCCCTGATGATAGTATCAGCTACATGATAATTACTTGGGGTATCAGCTTTTAACAACGCGTCCTGTACGTGCTTGATAACCAGACTTACGCCTGTTCCTGCTTCACCGGATATCTTTGCGATGCTGTCAAATTGTCCTTCTATTACGCCACAGTCAAGCGTTGTTCCGCCCAAATCGACGAGTAAGGATTGCTCTAATGCATGAACATTATCCATCTGTAGTGCTGATACTACGGCGGGAACAGATTCAGGGTAGACCCGAATTTTTCCAAAGGTAAAAACCTGCCCTTTGTTCAGGGTAATCGGGCGTTGGAGATTCCTGATTTTACGTTGGATATTGGCCGTATTTTCCTGTGCATCGTCGCTGTAGTACTCACTGATTGGCAACGTTACCCAAAGTTCGATCTCCTGTGGTGTGAGGCCAGATAGTTGGAGTGCATGGTGTACTGAAAGTAGATTTTCTGTGCGGTATTGAAAATCAGTATTCGTGGTGGGTATCACGTCTGCTGATGCTTTGGAAAAGCTGTATTTTAGTCCGTCCACTTCATAGTTATAGATGGGATCAGACGCGAATCCGCCCGGTTTCCACCCTTCGTTGAAGGTGTTTTGACTGACTAAATTTTTTAGCTCCTGATTAGGTTCATCTTGCCAGCATAGCTTGATAGCCGTGGAGCCGTCGTCGCAAAACACTTTCAGCATAAATTACCCCTTTTGTGGTGTGAAAACATGTTAACATTTTAAAAATGTACACCATTTGAGTATATTTTTCAATTTTTTTGTTTTTAAACACCTAGTTAAGGTGTTTAAATTTGATAATTTATTTTTAATAAGGTGTTTTTTTGTCGTTTTTTGTCTAAAAAACACAATTTAGGTGTGATTATGGTGTGTTTTTTTATGTATCCTACATTAAATTACACCTTCATTAAAGCATCCATTTAACTAAAGGCTTCAAAGATCATATCCATAGAAAACCCTTTGTACTGAAGGTAGCGGATCTGCTTTGCTTTCTCTTTTTGCTCTGTGGGAGGCGTGTCAGAAAATTTTTTTATCCTTGCTTCTTTAGCCATCGAATACCAGTCTATGCCGGACGCCTCTATTTTTTGTTCAATCAATTCTTGCGGAAAGCCTTTTTGCCTGATTTCCTGCTTTATTCTCGTTGGGCCATGGAGTTTTTTAATGTGTTTATCTATAAGGATATTAATTAACTGTGTATCGTTGAGATAGTGGTTATCACTTAACCGCCGAACAACACGGTCAACAAGCGTGTTGCTTAATAGTGAAATAAGGGTATTTCGGTGATTGAAGTAAATTTTAGGCTGTTCTGAGATGGAAATTCCAAAGACCGGCACTAAGGAGTAAAAAGGTATCATCAATAAAGGGTCTACGATTCCGTAAAATTTGGGTCATACAACCGAAGCGCTTGATACCCGCGATGGCGTGTTCAACCGTAATACGGATGCCCGAGATTATTTTATTTTCTTGTTTTT
>NZ_NHNG01000802.1:0-2561 GCF_002287155.1 Arsenophonus sp. ENCA | reverse complement strand
TACAGGTTTCGATCTTGACCAGCGGGTCACCCAACTTGTCGATCGTCTGTTGGTGATACTGGTTTGCAAAGAGGTCATTCTTAATGGCGCTGCGTTTCTTCATGGTGGTTAGCTCAGTAGACCAGCTTCCGATAACTTTATCAGCAAAATCAAACTCGGCTTAGGTTTTTCGAGGTGCCCTATTATTGGTGGAAGTTGTACTTGCGCTATTGTTAGTAATAGCTTCAGCATTATTGGCTGGGTCAGCAATTGTAAGAGCGCGGTTAGTTACAGAATTTGCCAAATTAAGACCTTGATTAGTAGTGGAATTAACAAGTTCTGAACTGGCATTGGTGGTGTTAGCAGCCATATTTATACCATGATTAACAGTATCTTTAACCGCATCTATCGCTGTTTGTGAAATAGTTTTGTTTGAATCAAAAGTCTCGCTGAGCGCTGTGTCCGCTGCCTGAAATGTCGTATCGAGAATACGATTAGCCGTATTTAAGCTACCGTCAGCGGTATCCCTCACCACTCCTAAGGTCTTATCTATCGTCTTATTGGCAGAATTTAACCCCGCGTCAATGGCTTTGATAGCCACGGTTAACCCTTGAGGACGTGAGTTATTTCCATATTTTATTTGTGAAACTTTAGAGGAAAATGCGGTTGTTTTATCAAGAACATCACTGGCTGATTTTAAACCGCCACTAGCCGCAGCACCAACCATATCAAGCGTTTTATTAGTGATATTTGCGGCTATTTCTAGCCCTCTTTGTGTAGTGTTATGGGCCAAATTCAAACCGCTTTCGGGCGTTGTTTGATTAGCACTTAAACCTGTTGTAGCAACATTGTCTATAAGCCGAGAGCCATTATTAACAATTGACTGACTGAGCTGATTGGCAGCGGTATTTGCTTTTTGAACTGTGTCATAACTTGTATTTATTGCATTATTGGCGACATTTGAACCAGTTTGAAGAACTGGGTTTACAAGATGCTCATTGTTGTTAGGCGTTGGGTTTCTTTGTGAGCTAACGTCAGCTATACTAGCGGTAGAATTAAGTCCGATTAGTATTGTGATAATAGTAGATGTTTTTAATGATGATTTCATAGTTTATACCCTCGAGAATGAAAATCATTATCAAGTATAGCCTTTTTTTAACGATTAATTAACATTTGGCTGTTTTTATAAAATTAATCTGTATCTCACCATTAAAATTAAGTGATTATTTTTTTACTAATATGGTTAATAATAATTAACAAAATGAGACTGGCAATAAATGAAACAATTAATGGTCAAGTCAATCATTTAATATAATATTATGTTTATTACCTTCAACATCATGTGTTAAACAATGGCGTTTGCCATCTTCAACTCCAACGACAATTTTCTCGCAAGCATATATGGCAGTAGGACTGGTCATCGCATGGCAAATATTAACTAGATTAAATTTTAAAATGGATATAATAGTCAAAATTTTAAATAAATACTTCATGGTTATTTTTAGCTGATATAAAACCAAAATTTTAAATTAACCAAATGATATTACAATATATTTTATGAAATAATGATCTATTTATTTATTGAGTTATCTTATTAGAATTTTATATCATTTTTTACTATATATGATTGTCAAAATACTTAAAGTTTATCTAATTTAAATCGCATAGTGAGTATTCTATAATGCAAAATATGATAATGTCTTTGGCTGATAAAAAACATGGCTAATTTTGAAGTAGCTAACGTGTACAAGGTTGATGTTTAAGCTGTAAAACTGTTTGCGATAGCTGGAGTTGATTTATTGCAGCAAATAATTTCGCCACAATACAGCTTAATGATAAATCCTCCCATGACAAAAGATACACCTACAGAATCAGGTAATTTATTGATTATGCATAGTAAAAATATAAGATAAAATAATTTTTAATATAAATTTAGTAAATAGCGATATAATAAGATTTTTAACATAAAAATTTTGATTATTAGCTAATTATGACGAGAATAAATGTAATCCCGCCCAGTGAATTATGCGATCAGCACTTATTAGCTGAACATAGAGAATTAACTCGTATACCAAATTATATTGTTAAAAAAGAAGGCAATGTTACTTTGTCTACGTTAACTTCATATACTTTAGGAAAGGGACATGTCATATTTTTTAGGGATAAATTGCTATTTTTGCATTTGCGATATACATCACTAAATCAGGAATGTCTTAAGCGAGGATTTTCTGTTATCAATAAATGGCCTGAAGAGGTGAAAAACTATTCTCATTTATGGAAAAATTATCAAATTACTGAGTTAGACATTATGATCAATAAGGCTCGGATAGATGAAAGAATGCCATTAAAACCACGATTCACGCCTTATAAAAAATGATATTATTAATAAAATATTGAATTAGGGGCACCTCGAAAAACCTAAGCCGAGTTTGATTTTGCTGATAAAGTTATCGGAAGCTGGTCTACTGAGCTAACCACCATGAAGAAACGCAGCGCCATTAAGAATGACCTCTTTGCAAACCAGTATCACCAACAGACGATCGACAAGTTGGGTGACCCGCTGGTCAAGATCGAAACCTGTA
>NZ_NHNG01000177.1:0-2593 GCF_002287155.1 Arsenophonus sp. ENCA | reverse complement strand
TACAGGTTTCGATCTTGACCAGCGGGTCACCCAACTTGTCGATCGTCTGTTGGTGATACTGGTTTGCAAAGAGGTCATTCTTAATGGCGCTGCGTTTCTTCATGGTGGTTAGCTCAGTAGACCAGCTTCCGATAACTTTATCAGCAAAATCAAACTCGGCTTAGGTTTTTCGAGGTGCCCTGTTGTAATAAAAAACAATATTTATTACTTAATAATTGGAATATTAGAATAATAATTTATTATTTTTACTCAATCAGTTAATATAAATTTAATTTTCTCTTTATTTAGTATGAAAAATTAAAAATAAGATAGCATATTATTTGCCAATTTGCTGATTGGCCATCTTCAATTAAAAGATATAAAAATTACATTTAAAATTGTTATAAAATACATTTATTTTTCTTTAATTATTATTAACTAAAAATACAGTTTTTATAGTAAAAAATCTATTGATAGACTTATCTACTCCAAAAAAGTAATCTTTAAATATCGATTAAAAAATCTCTTATATCGATTCTTCATTTAGACAAATTAAAGCATGCCAAAAACACTTAGTCACAATAATCTGTCTAATAACATTTAAAGCTGATTAATCCCACCAAATATCAAATAATTCAGAAGTAACCACCTTTTTCATACCGTGATTTTTTAACCATTCTTCTACTAATTTACGATGCTCTTCTGTACATTTGCCAGTTTTCTCCATACAGATCAATCCTTCCCAATCTAAATAACCACTGGCGTCCATCGCTAAACCATTAGGTTGAATAAGCTCTATAATAAAGGTATCAACCATACTATCAATCTTATCAACGGGCGTTTTAGCGGGAAAAGACCAATTTACTGAAAAACCAACCTCTTGAAATTCGTCTATATGTAGTTTTTTACGTAAACGACGACTACGCTGTTTAGACATTATTTTATCCTCTCAAACATAAGATCAAATACTCCATGGCCTAACTGCTGGCCACGCTTTTCAAATTTAGTCACCGGTCGCGTAGCGGGTCGCTGAACATAATCGCCTGCTGCTGACAAATTTCGATAATCACTGATTTCACGTATTACATTTAACATATGCTCAGCATAAGGTTGCCAATCGGTTGCCATATGAAATATACCACCTAATTCCAATTTATGTAAAACAAGCTTAGCAAAGGACTGCTGCACAATTCGGCGCTTATTATGCCTTACTTTATGCCAGGGATCAGGGAAAAAAAGTTGCACCATATTTAACGAACCATCTGGCAACATTTTCTCCAATACTTCAATTGCGTCATGACACATAACCCGTAAATTACTCAGATTGGCTTCTTTCGCCGCTGCCAAACAAGCACCAATTCCCGGTGTATGAACTTCAATACCGAGAAAATTTTTAGCCGGATTTTGTTCGGCCATGGCAACTAATGATGCCCCCATACCAAAACCAATTTCCAGGATCACCGGCGCATTATTACCAAATAGTGAATCAAATGATAGAGGCTCGCCGGTAAAATCTACCCCCATCTTAGGCCATAACGTTTGCAGTACATTTTCCTGACGAGGAGTTAATCTCCCCTGACGGCGGACAAAGCTACGAACACGACGTATTACTTTGCCCTCTTCATTAACTTCTGGAGTAATAACATTTTTCATCATAAGTATTGAGATTATTTTTACCAATTAATACTATTCATAATAGAGATAATTATATTATGAGCAGTTGAATATGAAAATGGCAGGTAAAAAGCATTACTCTATTGACGGAATAAAAAGCTTCATCAAAGCTAATATTTGGCTAAAGAGTAAATATTTATTCCTTGCGGAAAAAACAACTAGCAATGATACCATCGCTCATATCAAAAGCTACTTTTTATAAAACTGTTTAGGGTAAAGACTTTTTATATGGATACACTGCAATTTTCGCAAGCGGTACTTAACTGGTATCATCGTTATGGGCGCAAAACACTTCCCTGGCAACGAGAAAAATCCTCCTATCACGTCTGGTTATCTGAAGTAATGTTGCAGCAAACACAGGTCGCTACCGTGATCCCCTATTTTGAGAAATTTATTAGCCATTTCCCTGACATTATATCTTTAGCCAATGCCCCGCAAGATGAAATCTTACACCTATGGACAGGCCTCGGTTACTATGCCAGAGCCCGCAATTTGCATAAAGCAGCACAACAAATTGTGGCTAAATATGATGGTCATTTCCCCAATAAATTCGAACAAGTTATTTCACTTCCAGGCATCGGACGCTCCACTGCTGGCGCTATTTTATCGTTATCCCAAAACCAACATTTGCCGATCCTGGATGGTAATGTAAAACGCGTGCTTACTCGTTTTTATGGAATTGATGGTTGGCCCGGTAAAAAAGAAGTTGAAAACCAACTATGGGCTATCAGTACTCTGTTAACTCCTGTAAATGATACTCAATATTTTAATCAGGCGATGATGGATATCGGTGCTATGATCTGTAGTCGTAGTAAACCTAAATGCGAACTCTGCCCGTTACAAAAAGGTTGCTATGCTTTTACGAACCATAGCTGGCAAAATTTTCCAGCCAAAAAACCTAAACAGCAAATTCCTACCAAATGTGGCTGGTTTTTGATTC
>NZ_NHNG01000043.1:0-9339 GCF_002287155.1 Arsenophonus sp. ENCA | reverse complement strand
TGAGCAAAAATGGGCGCCGTCACGATAAACGCTTACTCGATAAAGTCGATATAATTCGCCATATTCCTCCTGAGGTAACCATCTGGGCAGATACCGGTTTTCAAGGTATAGATAAACAGCATCCTAATACACAAATCCCAAAAAAAGGAACTCGAAAAAGACCTTTATCGCCTGAACAAAAACAAGAAAATAAAATAATCTCGGGCATCCGTATTACAGTTGAACACGCCATCGCGGGTATCAAGCGCCTCGGTTGCATGACCCAAATTTTACGGAATCGTAGACCCTTTATTGATGATACCTTCTTACTCCTTAGCGCAGGTCTTTGGAATTTCCATCTCAGAACAGCGTAAAATTTACTTCAATCACCGAAACACCCTTATTTCACTATTAAGCAACACGCTTACTGAACAACAAGATGCACTGACCTGCGACTGGAATAGCGAAGGGGCCATTTTCTGCAATCCACCATACAGCAAGATTATGCCTTGGGTGAAAAAAGCCGCCGAACAACACCGAAGGCAGAATCAAACGATAGTGATGTTACTCCCTTCCGATACGTCTACGTCATGGTTTCAGGAAGCAATAAAAACTTCTCATGAAGCGCGATTTATCACTGAGGGCCGATTGTCATTCATCTCCGCTGAAACAGGGAAGGAAGGAAAAGCAGGTAACAGCAAGGGCAGCGTGTTGTTCATCTGGCGACCGTGGAGAAAACTTGGGTGCAGAATAACCTATGTACAAAGAAAAGAATTATTAAAAGCAAGACGGTAAAAAATTTATTCGTAAAACATATAATGACAGGGTGATTAATGTGAGAAGATATTTACACTTTTCCATAAGGTTTTTGTTCGTGATAATAGCCATTCCCGCTCTTTTGTATAATTCCGCGACGAGGTATATAAACAAGAATAGCCCCAGATGGGAGCGGCACTCTATTAATATCATTCATTCACTTCAGAAATTTTTAGACAAAAAATTCCCCGTTTAATATTGGCGATAACGCATGATAATCGAACTCCCTTTCCCGCCAAGTGTTAATACCTATTGGCGACATAACTCAAAACGCCCCTACTTAAGTGATAAAGCCAAAGCTTTCAAAGCAAAAACGATAAAAATCGTTGATGAACTGCGTGAGAAAGCCGGTCATGAAAAATTTCATGGTGAGGTATCTGTATCGATGAAGCTATACCTCCCCAACAAAAATAAACGTGACGTGGATAATTATTCCAAAGGCGTGCTCGATTCTTTAACTGGGGCCAAGGTGTGGAACGATGACAGCCAAGTCCGCGTAATGACCGTTGAGAAAATTAACAATAACGGCGGCGTAAAAGGTGGAAAATGTGTTGTCGTCATTAACGAATATCTCGAATACACCGCTCCCAAAGAATACCTGAAACTCACAGAAGCGGCTGCAAAGCTAGAAAGCAAAGGGTTGTACCGCCGAGCCGTGACCGTATGGCGAAAAGCAATGACAGCCACACTCTCAACAGAAAAGCGGGATATTTGCTTTAACGCGATTCAGCGATGCTCTGAGAAAAAAGGGGATTAAACGACATTAAGGTAACGACAATAATTTTTAAAAATAACCAAATAAGAGGTATAGCATGAACAATAAAGAACCCTATTTTTTTAACCCGAACTTAAGTACTGAAGAACTTGAAGATTGGTTAAGGCAGCAACGAATGTATTTAGCACATTATAATCGACTCAAAGTGGAAAGAGCCGCGTTGATTGAGCAGCTCTCGCAGATAGATGAGACCATAAAGTATTTTGCTAACGCATTCGCGCCAAGTAAACTTCAATTTCCTTGGAATCCCAGTCCGCTTCTAAAGATGAATCAAGAGTAATCATTTTTTCTGAAAGTTCACAGGTGTTGAGAAACTCTTTCGCTTCAGTGGGTAATTTGTCGATTACCAATTCGTCACTAACAATAAATAGAACATCTTCAAGTGATAAATTACGTATGTATTCTAGCTTCCAATTAGTTTTGCTAAAAATTAAGTGGTGAAGTGCTGCCCTGCCACTTAAAGAAGCAAATAGAGTTGCATGTTTCTTCCTGTATTCATTAAGAATTATTTCTAAAATAAATATTTGAGCTACGCGATTTTTTATACAGATATGTTCATAATCTTTGTGGTTATAATTGTAATCACTAATTTTATGATTTTCAAAAACCCTTATCTTAATAAGATCCCATAAAGGTAAATACTTATTACTACACATAGTAAATCCTTGTTTTTCAATGAAAGTTCAAATTAAGGTCGCTAACCGATGCAATTGAGTTGTGTCCACTTTTTGTTCTGCCATCCAAAGACTATAGTTATCTTGTAGGTTAAGCCAAAATTTAGCAGATCCGCCTAACACAGCAGACAACTTAATTGCCATTTCAGGTGATACAGAAGCGTTGCCGCTAACTAGCCTCTGGGTTGTAGAAGGTGCAACCTGAAGTGCTCTGGACAATTCACGGATACCAACATCTAGGTTATCCAATGTCTCTGCAATAATTTCCCCAGGGTGCGGTGGATTGAACATAGTCATTAGTGGTAATCCTCATAGTTAAGAATGTGTGCATTACCATCGATAAACTCAAAAGTAATTCGCCAGTTACCCGTTACAACAATTGACCATTGGCCTTTTCGATCACCTGCTAGAGGGTGGAGACTGTAGCCTGGTCTGTCTATATCTTTAACATGATGCGCCGCATCGATAACCGACAAACGTAAACGTATTTTATTAGCCTGTTTAGCATTGATGCCCGCAGTTGAACCTGTTTCAAAAAATTGTCGTAATCCTTTGTGTTTAAAGCTTTTAATCATAAAAAAAACTTATTTTGTTGCGTACTAAGGGGCAGTATAACAAATGTTCCTTAGTACGCAACACCTATCACTCAAAAATAAATAAAGCTACGTATGAATAACATTGAAAAATACACAACCGGCACGGCCTATGGTGCCAGTGCGACGACATTCCTATGTGGTGCCCTATCGCTCAGTGATTGGGCATTGATTACCGGTATTATCTGTTCAGTGCTGACCGTTGGGCTGAACTGGTACTACCGTCACAAGGAATACCGATTCAGGACAAAACAATAATGCATCCATCATTGAGAAAGCGTTTAATTGCATCGACAGTAGGCGGTACAGTGGCTATTGCCGCCATATTGATTCAGTGGCACGAAGGGATCAGACATAAACCTTACAAAGACGGGGGGTGGCGTGCCAACAGTATGCTACGGCAATACGGGCGATGTTGTTCACAGCAAGCAATACACCAAAGCAGAGTGTGACTCATTGCTCAGCGATGATTTGAATCATGCGCTAGAGACGGTTGAGCGCAACGTGACAGTTCCGTTAACTGCAACCCAAAAAGCCGCTTTAGCTTCATTTGTCTACAATGTTGGAAGTGGCGCATTTTCTCGCTCAACGTTGCTTAAAAAGCTCAATGCCGGAGATATTCAGGGCGCCTGTGACCAGATGCGCCGCTGGAAATATGATGAAGGGAAAGTATCAAACGGGCTGATTAACCGTAGGAAAGTAGAACGAGAACTTTGTTTAAACCCAAATGCACTGACCAATCCAACTCAATGAGCCTTGGCATAGTTCAAGGCTTTCCACACCAATAGCGCCCCGTTGCGCAAATAATCACATCGAACCTGAATCATTTGAAATGAACCTTTAAGGAAGTCGGTTAGTGCTGGCGAGCCTCGATAGGCTGATTTCCTATGCGGCAAAGGTTCATTTCATAGAAAAGGTAAACGCAATGAAAGCATTAACGTTTAAAAATCACTCTGTGGTGCCGTTCGACAACGGTGATGGGAAAATCTGGTTTACTGCTGAACACCTTGCTGATTTGCTTGAGTACAAGGATGTAAAGCAGGTAAACAAGATTTTTCACCGCCATAAGGATGAATTTACCGAGAACATGACGACCAAAGTGACGGTCTCGGATAAATCAATGACTTACGGAGGACTCTCAAAAGAAGTTCGCCTGTTTTCTACTCGCGGTGCTCACCTCATTGGCATGGTGTCCCGCACACCAGTAGCCAAAGACCTTCGTATCTGGTTGTTGGATTTGTCTGAAAAAGAATCAGGTATTGAAGTCGGCTGCCTTGAAGTTAGCAATCTCACTCAGCTTGCAGGGCAAAAGCTCCACGATGTGATAGCGGCATTTGACAAAAAGTCATTCAAGCATCGGGGACAAAAAGGCAGCGGGTTACTCGCCCAACGCAAACGTGACATTAAGACGATTAAGGAAGCGACCAAACTCGCTCTTCAATTGACGCAAATAGCCATCCCAGATTTGGGCGTCTTTCCCGATACCGACGAGGATCCGGAAGCAGCATGAAAGACTACACGCCATTCATTGAAAAGCATGTGGCCGCTGAACTGGTGAAGCAGGGCTACGAGCAATCGGTCGCTCTAAAGGGGGCAGACAGGGCGGTAGAGCATTACCGCCGTAGTGCCTCGGCCAGTGCCAGGGGCAAGATGTTTGACGACTGCCTGCATATTGCCAAGGTGTGGGCAAGCAAGTACCAGCCGAAAACCAAAAATCGATAGGCCTCGCATCTCGCGGGGCTTTTTTTCGCCTGCGCTTCACGCGCGCATATCAACACAACCCTGAGACTATTCACAAAAGCGACCTTGGAGAACGCCAGCAATTGGCGTGCTCAGGGGCTGGCTGTTCGTGTGATCTGAGGTCTCTTTTTTGAAGGTAAACACCAATGAACAACATGACTATCACTGCAACATTTTACGGCACCGAGCTTTACGTTGTTGAGCACAATGGCGAGCCTCATGTACCAATGAAACCCATTGTTGAAGGTATGGGGATGACTTGGCAGTCTCAATTAGAGAAGTTAAAACAACGCTTTAAATCAACTGTAACGGAAATCGTTATAGTTGCTTCTGATGGCAAGGAGAGAAAAATGGCTTGCCTTCCATTGCGCAAACTTGCTGGGTGGCTCCGTACCATCTATCCCAACAAGGTCAAGCCAGAAATTCGAGATAAGGTGATTCAGTACCAAGAGGAATGCGATGACGCTCTATACGACTACTGGACAAAAGGGATCGCCGTTAATCCTCGTACTCAAAAAGCAGAACGTAGCATCATGCAGGAACTTAATACAGCATGTGCTGAATTAAAAACTGATAAGGCGATTGCTAGCTTATTCGGTACCGGATTGAGTGAATGGAAAAATATTAAGGCAGCACATACGAAGAAGGTTAAGGGTTTAATTGAAGAAGCTCAATTGTTGTTAACTTTTTAAGGAAGCACAGTAGCCATCATTATGAACAACATAGAATTCATTGAAAATCATGTGGTAACTGAACTTGTTAAGCAGGGTTACGAGCAATCTGTAGCCAGAATCAGTGCAGATATCGCATTAGAACACTATCGCCGCCGTGCAGCGAGCGCCAAAGGCAAGATTTTTGCCGATTGCCTACAGGTTGCCAAAGTCTGGGCTGGAAAGTATCAGCCTCAAATCAAGAAATAATCAAGCAGTTCAAAAACACCCTACCGCACCATGCCCGGTGCATATCAACCATGAGCCTTTTGGGATAGAGCCTTGAGGATAGCCGGTGGCAATCATCGCGCCTACTCATGGGCTGGCTATTCCTGGGCACGAGGCTCTATCACTAAAAGGAAATAAACGATGCAATTAGTTGAAATTAAAAAATCTGATCTTGTAGCGAATACTATCGCAATTGCTGAGGGTGTTAAGAAAGATCATGACACCATTATCAAGCTCGTTGACCGTAACAAAGCCGATCTTGAAGAGTTCGGGTCACTCGGATTTGAAATCCGTATGGTTGAAAGAAGTCAAGGCGGTGGCAGGTCTCTTCGTGTTGCATTTCTTAATGAGCAGCAAACTACACTCTTAATTACCTACATGCGCAACAATGATATTGTTCGTGCATTCAAGAAGAAACTTGTTTCCGATTTCTTTCGTATGCGAAAGGCATTAGCAAGCAAGAAGATGGATCGCAATACCGCCCGCCTCGAATACAAGCCGATGACCGACGCTATCAAACATGAACGCGAAGCACAGGGAAAGACGATTGCGCCGCATCACTTCAGCAACGAAGCCGACCTGATTAACCGTATCGCGCTTGATATGACGGCGGCCAAGTTCCGCGTCTATCATGATATTGGTAAAAAAGAATCCATTCGTGACTATCTAACGCCAGAACAGATCCACTGCGTTACCGAACTACAACGTGCTAACACAGTATTCATTACCATGGGATGGAACTTCGAGCAGCGTAAATCTACGTTAATGGGGATATTCGATAAAAATCATCGCCTACCTTTGATTGAAGAGCAACACAGGCTGGCAGCATGATGCGGTGGCAATTTCCTGTTATCGCCGCACTACTTGCCTTAATGCTGGGTACAGCCCTGTATTACCGGACACTGTATTACCACGCTGAAAAAGCACGAAAGATTGCTGTATCTGATAGGGAAAAACAACAGGTTGCATTTGAGCAGTTAAGCCAGCAAGTACAGACCGTTGCTGCGCTGGATTCCAGACACACGCGAGAACTTGAAAATGACAAGAACCTTATTGCGCAGCTTGAGCGTGATGTCGCTGATGGTCGTCGCCGGTTGCACGTCAAAGCAATCTGTCCCAGTGTGTCCACCAATACCAGCCCCTCCAGCCTGGATGATGCAACCCGCGCCAGATTTACTCACGCCGCTCAACGGAATTATTTCACTCTCAGACGACGAATTGAAATCGCAGAGCAGCAAATAAACGGCTTGCAGGACTATGTGCGGCAAGTGTGTTTGGCTGAAACATTAAAAGATTTACACAAAAAATGACGATAAAGAGAGAATATTAATAAGGATAACTATGACAACTATTGTATATGGTAAATCGGTAAATCCTGTCATCAATGCACGGAGTCGAAGGCAAAAAAGGCGCAAGGCGGAAGCTGTCCGGCGCTGGAATTGGATTACAGCCAAAGAACGCATGCCAGAGATTAAGGATAAAGTGCTTATTTGTAATAACAATACAAAAGGTCAGCTAGTTGGCGTTTATTTGGGTAATGGCCAATTTCATTATGCCGATTGTTGTCAAGGTATCCGGAAAACATGCACCGCTAGTCACTGGATGCCAGTGCCTGAGCTGCCAAAACCTCCAGGAAACGACAAAAATGCCAAGCCGAATTCCGAAACCTTGCCGTAAACACGGCTGCCCCAACACTACTACAGCACAATATGGCTACTGTGAGCAGCATAAAAACGAAGGCTGGGTTCAGCACCAACGCGGTAGAACGCGGCAGCAACAGGGCTATGGACGTGCTTGGGAAATCCTTCGAGCTAAAATTCTTAAGCGTGATAAGTACCTTTGCCAAACGTGCCTACGACAAGGGATTGCTACCGAAGCTAAAGCCGTTGACCACATTAAGGCAAAAGCCTTCGGTGGCACAGATGACGAGACCAATTTGCAAGCGATTTGTCACGCTTGTCATAAAGAAAAGACGGCACATGAGCGCTAGCGATCTTGTCGGCTATGCCATAAACGTAAAATACAAATAATAGAATTTTTTATTTCATAACGAATCTCGTAATCTTTTACAAAAATTCTTCTTACCTCCTGTGGCTCAAACTGAAAAAGTTGTTCACCTATTCGAGGATTATTTAAAAGCATCAATGGAGATTTAGTTAGTTCTTGCACAACATTCGTTGCTGCTTTTTTATTTATTGGTGCTAAAAATTCATATAAATAAGCCAAATCAGAAACGGCTTTATGAGTCCATTTTATCTCCATTAAACAGGTACCTTCAAAGGCTTTTCTGTGGAAAGACTATCACTCCAAGCTTGAACATCAACATGATTAATAACGAGGTTAGAATCTACTTCAGCCAATGCTTCTAAAGTAAATTTATCACGTTGTTCTTCTTGAGCAATCCAAGCAGAGAGAGCTTGTTTCATTATCCATCCTCTAGATCGCTCAAGACGAGTAGCCATTAAATCTACTTTATCTGCCAAAGGTAATGGAATGTGAGCAGTAAGCACTCTAGTTTCCTGTTGAGTCATGTTATTTACCCTTAATGATTGATTCAAGTTAGATCATAATGATTAATTTTAAATCAGTCAAGTTAAAAAATAAAGGAGGGGGAGGTAAAATCGCTATATAAACAACAGGTTAGGAGCTGATGGCCTCCCTTTCTTACATCGCCGCAGGTTAGAAAACCTTTTTATGGGTATCCATAACCACCAAATTAATAGGATTTAAAATTATGTCTGGGCCACCGAAAACCCCGACCCATCTACGTTTGGTCAGGGGTAACCCTTCAAAAAGGGCAATCAATAAACATGAACCACAACCCGAAAAAGGGATCCCCCCAACACCAAAACATTTCAATAAGCAAGAACGCTACTGGTTTAAAGTTCTTGGCGAACGCCTAGAAGCTATGGGAGTGATGACTATTCTTGATGCTATGGCGCTTGAATTGTTGGTGGGTGCTTATATCGAGTGGAGACGTCACCGTGACGTTATCGATCAGGAGGGAGAGTCTTACAAAACCACCTCGGCTGATGGCAGCGTGATGATCCGTCCTCATCCACAAGTTGCCATGATGGCCGATGCGTGGAAGCGTATTTGCAGGATGCAGGCTGAATTTGGAATGACGCCAGCGAGCCGCTCAAAGGTCAATGTTAACGAAGCGGAAACCATCGATCCGTTCGGGGCATTATTAAGTCAACGGGAGGATTAATGGCAACAGTTAATGATGGTATCCGCTATGCCGAACGCATAGTGTCTGGCGAAGTGCTGGCATGTGAATATGTTCGCTTGGCTTGTTTACGTTTTCTGGATGATCTGAAAAACGGGGAAGAGCGTGGAATTTATTTCAGTCAGCCTCGCGCCCAGCATGTACTTAATTTCTATAAGGTTATCCCACACATCAAAGGCAACGCCGGTAAGCCGATTGAGCTAATGGATTGGCATACCTTTATTCTGATCAATATTTTTGGTTTCGTTATTCCCTTGGTTGACGAGCAAACCGGTGCAATTGTTCTCAAACCTGACGGCAGCGGCAAGCCTGTGATGGTGCGGCGTTTTCGTACTGCCTATAACGAAGTGGCGCGAAAGAACGCCAAATCTACACTTTCATCGGGTATTGCCCTATACATGACGGGGGCGGACGGCGAAGGTGGTGCAGAAGTCTATTCCGCTGCAACCACGCGAGATCAGGCTCGGACACGAGTTTCGCACAAAACTAATTTGGGTACGCTAATAAAACACGGATGTGCTCAGCAATAGCATTTTTGATTACGTCCCAATTTTGTTGATAAAGGGTTATTTTTTCAGATATACGACGTTTATGT
>NZ_NHNG01000280.1:0-2627 GCF_002287155.1 Arsenophonus sp. ENCA | reverse complement strand
ATCGAGAAGTTAAACAAAATTGTGGTATTGAACGCTGTCAGGCTCGCACGAGCCGAGCGCAAAGAAATCATATTTTTCTCGCTATTTCTGCGTGGTTTGAACAACATAAACGTCGTATATCTGAAAAAATAACCCTTTATCAACAAAATTGGGACGTAATCAAAAATGCTATTGCTGAGCACATCCGTGTTTTATTAGCGTACCCAAATTAGTTTTGTGCGAAACTCGTGAACCATTGTTGCTGATGGTCAAGCTAGCTCGACGATAAAATTGACCTTGTTGGATGTCAATGATAACCCGCTGGCAGGCCAAGTAGTTAAGTTTAAGAGTAGCTTGAAAAATAGTCATGCAAGTGATCAGGTTAAGGATGAGGGTGACGGTATTTATACTGCTACATTAACCGGTACCACTGCTGGTGAAACATCTATTGAAGTCATAGTTAATGGGGCAGTATTGCAGATTAAAAATAGTGCTAAAGTAACCTTAACTGCCGATAACAAGCACCCCAGTAACGATAAATCTAAATTAGAAGCCGATCCTACAACCATTGTTGCTGACGGTAAAGCTAGCTCGACAATAAAATTGACCTTGCTGGATGTGAATGATAACCCGCTGGCAGGCCAAGTAGTTAAGTTTAAGAGTAGCTTAAAAAATAGTCATGTGAGTGATCAGGTTAAGGATGAGGGTGACGGTGACGGTATTTATACTGCCACATTGACTGGTAGCACCGCTGGTGAAACGTCTATTGAAGTTACAGTTAATGACGTTGTGTTGCCGGTTAAAGATGCGGCTAAAGTAACCTTAACTGCCGATAGCAGTAATCCAAGTTTAGACAAATCCAAGCTAACTGCCGAGCCTATTACTATTGTCGCAGATGGTAAAGATAGCACGACCTTGAAGCTAACCTTAATCGATATTAAAGATAATCCAATTACCGGTTATCCGGATAAAGTAGTCTTTAGTACCGAACCAGCAGACAGTAAAATTAAGCTAGAAGCATTCACCGAGCAGGAGCCGGGGGTTTATAGCGCAAAACTGACTGGCACCCAAGCGGGAGACATCAGCATAACGGCTAAATTCAATGGATTAGAGTTAAAACTTGCGCCGGTAACAGTAACTTTAACGGCAGATAGCAAAAATCCTAGCGTAGATAAATCCAAACTCGTCGCCGAGCCTACCACTATTGTTGCTGATGATAAACAGACTTCAACCTTAAAGTTAACATTGATGGATGCTAATGATAATCCGATTGAAGGCCAAGTAGTGAAATTTGAGCCCAGTCTGGCGAACAGTCAATTCGATGAAGTTAAAGAGAATGATAAAGGAGTTTATACCGCTAAATTGAAAGGAAAAACGGCCGGTGTCAATACCATTAAGGTGAAGGTTAATGACAAGGAATTCGCTATCAAAACTGATGTTACTTTAATCGCGGATAGTAACACCGCGGTATTAAAACAGGTGACATTGGATGGTGATAATACCAGTAAAGTGGCTAATGGTAACGATAACTTTACCTTTACCGCGGTGGTTAAGGATGCCAACGATAATCCGGTGCCGGAGATTACCTTAAAATGGCAGCACAATGCCGGTAATAAGGTTACCTTATCGGATAAAGGTGAGAGTAAAACTGACCCTGAAGGTAAAGCTAAAATCACCTTGACCAGTACTACAAATACCGTTACTGAGGTACAGGTTTCGGCTAAAACAGGCGATGATGAAGCGGTTGATGCAAATAAAAAAGTCAATTTTCTTCGTAAGTTTAACTTAAACGGCGTCGTTGCAGATGCGACAACCGATAAACCAATTGAAGGGGCAGAAGTTGGACTCTATACCTCCGATAGTGATTCAAAACCTAAATATAAGGTGACAAGCGGAACAGGTGGAAAATTTTCTATCTCTGATGTGCTTGACCAACGTTATACCCTGAAAACCAAGGCGAATAAATATATTGATTATAAACTTGACATTACCAATCCAGAACAGCAGTTACAGAGAATTCTTCTGATACCTGAGTTGGGTAATGATTATGCGCGTATTGTTTTATCTTGGGGTCCGAAGCCTAGCGATTTGGACGCTTATTTATGGGGTGATACAGATAAAGGTCAACGATTCCATGTAAGTTATAATAGCAAAACACCTGATGGCAGTGCAATGCTAGATATTGATGTGAAAAATGGCTTTGGCCCTGAAACGATTACCATTAAACGGTTAAATCCAGGGCGTTATCGTTTTGCGGTTCATAATTTTAGCAATGAAGAGCAAATTATTAAATCTAATGCTAAGGTAGTTGTTGCCCAAAAAGACAAAGATGGCGACACCAAAGTTAGCGAATATGATATACCGATATCAGGTACTGGATGGTGGTGGGAGGTATTTGAAATGGATGGTGATACCGGAGATATCCGGCCGGTCAATACAATTTCTGATAATCAACCAAACTAACGGTAGGGCACCTCGAAAAACCTAAGCCGAGTTTGATTTTGCTGATAAAGTTATCGGAAGCTGGTCTACTGAGCTAACCACCATGAAGAAACGCAGCGCCATTAAGAATGACCTCTTTGCAAACCAGTATCACCAACAGACGATCGACAAGTTGGGTGACCCGCTGGTCAAGATCGAAACCTGTA
>NZ_NHNG01000006.1:0-2628 GCF_002287155.1 Arsenophonus sp. ENCA | reverse complement strand
CAACGCCAATTATTCCCCAGCCAAATAGCGCATCCCATATGCTAGAGCCACTTACATCATTTCCACGAAGGTAAAAACGGTAGTGATATAAAAGTACCAACAGCGCCGCGACACCACGCAGAGCTTGAAGAGAGTCTAACTTCTTATCCATACAATCGTCACACCTTCAAATCAAAAGCATCATCGTAGCTTAATCTTATAAGATGAAGCTATCTATGGGCAGTTAATAATGTTTACTAAAAATATAAATGTAATTTCGTTACACTGATGGAAACAAAAGTAGCCTGCCATTTATCGCACGTTTTGGCTTCAAATATCGCACGCCGCATCAATATTGGGATACTGGATTTACGCGTATGTTACAATGGCGAATGGTTTGTTACTGAAAAAGTATCAGATACTGCGATTAACAAAATACTTGCTGAGCCAACTATCAACAATGCAATCAAAACCGAGTTAAAACGTCTTATCAAGCAAAAAAACAAAATAACATTTTATGATATATATCTACTTGCATACCCGCCTAATTCAATAAAAAATCGCTCATAATTCATATAATATCAGATAAATAGTTTATTTTTGATGCAATGTGATTACAGTATAAACAAACAGTAAAAATATTATATTTTTAACGTTGACAGTGGTGCAGGACATCGTTAGTATGCAGCCAGCTTTTTTAGCTTGCTTAATTCCTCCATAGTTCAGTCGGTAGAACGGCGGACTGTTAATCCGTATGTCACTGGTTCGAGCCCAGTTGGAGGAGCCAGATTATTAAGAAAACCTGCCTAATTAGCAGGTTTTTTGCTTTCATAGGCAAATTAGATAGATTAAAAATCAACTGTTATGCTTACTATAACACAACCTCTCGCTAGCCAACATATTGTTATATTTAAAACTCCGCACTGCTGATTAATATAACTCCTTTTGGTCTTTGACAAATTGACTTTCTGTCGATAACATTCAGTGCTCATCTAATGTTATTCCTCCATAGTTCAGTCGGTAGAACGGCGGACTGTTAATCCGTATGTCACTGGTTCGAGTCCAGTTGGAGGAGCCAAACAATCTTAACTTATACTTTTGTTATTACTTTTATAACTTATTAGTTTGATACAGGTTAATCTGCTATTTAATATAGCTATTTTGCTTTTTTCACTTTATCATCTCTAGTTAACATACTCACAACTCATTTTTTTCATTATCTACTTTTAAGATGGAGTCAATTTAATGACCCAAATCACGACAACTATTAAAATTCGCCGCCCAGACGACTGGCATGTTCATTTTAGAGATGATGATATATTAAAACTTGTTGTGCCTTATACTAGCCAATTTTTTGGTTGAGCTATTGTTATGCCAAACTTGGTACCGCCAATAACTGATATTGATCAAGCAAAATCTTATCGAGAAAGGATCCTTGACGCGACCCCTGCAGAACATTCATTTACACCATTAATGACCTGCTACCTAACGAATACCACTGACGCCCAAATAGTAGAAGAAGGCTTCAATCAGGGGATATTTGCTGCCTGTAAACTTTACCCAGCCAACGCAACAACTAACTCTAAATATTGGGTATCAAAGATAGCCAATATTTATCCCGTTTTTGCCAAAATGGAAAAAATAGGTATGCCACTATTAGTTCACGGTGAAGTCACAAACAGTGATATTGATATTTTTGATCGCGAAGCCTATTTTATTGATCAAACGATGGAGCCTATTAGAAAAGATTTCCCCAGCCTAAAAATTGTGTTTGAACACATTACCACTAAAGAAGCCGTTCAATATGTACTGGCTGGTAATGAAAAACTGGCTGCTACCATCACACCACAACATTTAATGTTTAACAGAAATCATATGTTAGTTGCTGGCATCAAACCTCATTTATATTGTCTACCTGTTCTAAAGCGCGACATCCATCAAAAAGCATTACGTGAAGCAATAACAACAGGTTGCCAACGCTTTTTCCTTGGCACAGATACTGCACCTCATACACAAAATAGAAAAGAGTCTGCCTGTGGTTGTGCCGGTGTTTTTAATGCACCTACTGCCCTTGCAGCTTATGCTACCGTTTTTGATGAAATGAATGCGATGGAAAACTTTGAAGCGTTTTGTTCATTAAACGGCGCTAAATTTTATGGTTTACCTGTTAATGAAGGGTTTATTGAACTTAAACGTAAAAAAGTAATTATCCCTGACAAAATTTCCCAAGGTGAAAATCATTTAATTCCTTTTTTAGCAAATGAAGATGCTAATTGGGAAATCAATGTACTATAATTCTCTACTATAAAGTTACCATGGCAATGGTTGATTATTAATTTATCAACCACAGCCATCTTTTATCATATGATTTGTGCTTAAAAAACAGCTAGTTCATTAAAAATAACGCTATTATCGAGGTTTATTTTACTAACAATATATTATTTATAATCAATATAAGATCATACATTAGGGCACCTCGAAAAACCTAAGCCGAGTTTGATTTTGCTGATAAAGTTATCGGAAGCTGGTCTACTGAGCTAACCACCATGAAGAAACGCAGCGCCATTAAGAATGACCTCTTTGCAAACCAGTATCACCAACAGACGATCGACAAGTTGGGTGACCCGCTGGTCAAGATCGAAACCTGTA
>NZ_NHNG01000633.1:0-2630 GCF_002287155.1 Arsenophonus sp. ENCA | reverse complement strand
AAGCCAAGGGTTAATTGAAAATCTTGAGTGTTTCGAGGTGCCCTAAAGTAATAATTGAGCCGACTTGGTAACCAAAAGCATAATCATAATACAAAAAACTAGCCGCTAGGGCTGGTTATCAAAATAAAGTAACAACTTAAATCATAAAATATAAGAGCATATTATTACGGTAGCTAATTAGCATACATTTTATTGAGTACAAGAATGAAAGTTTAATGAATTTACCAGTAAATATAGTTTAATAAACGATATTTTACAGATAAAATATTAATAGTTAGTTCTAAAAAAATAATTATTATAGTAAAAGAATATTTATATTAAAATCCAATCAGAACTTAACTGACCTATATCGGTTTAGCCATATTTTAAAACTCTCAAAATTAACATAGCATTTGTTTTAATAAAAATTTTCATTTACTTTCAATGGGTTGTTATGTTTAAATATAATAAACCATCAGAATTAAATGATAGTTTTTTATAAGCTAAATCTTAATAAACGATTAAGGAAAATACTTTTCTACTAAAGCATAAAGAATAGCCACGGTTTCAACGTCTATTATGCCTTCATAATTTGATTGCCGAAAATGTAGCTGAAAAGCTCTGATCAATTTTATATAGTCATTATTATTGGCTGCCTGAGATACATCATAGCCATAGGACTTCAGTTTTTTAACAATCTCCGCCTTTGCCGGTATTTTATTTTTGAATTGCTCCATATACTTCTGTTTTATTTCTTCTTCATACCAGGCACCAATTCCAGCGTCATAAAGTTTTTTCCATGGAAAGGCAGCACCTGGATCACTTTTACGGCCAATGGCAATGTCTGAATGCCCAACAATATTTGTTGGTGACATATCTGGATAACGTTGAATAATATTTAATGCTAATTCTTTTACAGCATCAATTTGTTTATCATTAAACGGCGGAAAAATCATTTTTCCATTAGCATAACCCGCTTCATTGACGATTTCGATCCCTATCGCCGTATCATTTAAATTTGATCGTCCAGCCCATAAGCTAACACCCGCATGCCATGTTCGCTCATTTTCATCTACCAAATTAAAAATTCTGACATCATTAAAACCAGCAGCCTGATAAGTTTTATCAGTTGGATCTGGTACTAAATAATGCGCACTAACACTATTACCCGTTAATGCAGTAATTGAAGCTTGAAAATTTAAAGCCGTATAATGCATAACAAGAAAACGAATTCTACGGTTAAAACTTTTGACTGAACGATATGAGTTATAATCGATGAAGTACATGTTTTTTTCCTCTGTTCGTTTAACTATTTTTAACAATAAATGAAACGGTTTTTCAACTCCTTATTTAAAATGTAACAATTAATTTCAAAACAATATTAATTACAAATGATGCAATCATGATTGAGCACATGAATAACAAATTTATCACTGTTTATAAATTTCCTGCACTCTTGCTCGTAATCCCAAAAATTGGGCTTCTAATGTTTCAAGTTGACGTCTGAGACGAAGATAATTTCGTCCAGCGTCTGGCTCCAATTCGGTGGATCTGATAGCATCCAAGCCGGTGGTGGTGGTGGTGGCAACATTTTGATCTGGGGGACACACTGCTTTGACGAACAAGCGCTTATGGTTATTACGCAAATCATCACTAAGCTTATGTATTTCCATTTTCGCATTATTAAGTTCCTGAGTACGTTTAACATCAATTTGTTGCAACGACTTTATTTCGTATAAATAATTATTTTTAAGTTCTATCTGTTGTTGTAATTCATCTTTAAGCTTTTTGTATTGATACTTTAGATGAGTGTAATTGTTATAAACCACCGCAAATATTGCGGATATTAAAGTTGTTATAATTATTATGATAGAATTTAATTTCATAATAAAAGACGTCTTTCAAACGTTCCCTCATATGTTAACTACCGCGTTACTTACCAATAAAAACGGTTTTTATTATTTGACTTATTAATCAATAAACCATTAACCATCAATGAAAATGAAAATTTTGATTAAGTTTAAAAGCAACCCAACTGTCGCTAATTTGCAATAAAAAATCAAACACGAGTTTCGCAGTCTCTAAAAAAGAAGTATAAATTTAAAAACAAGAAAAAATAAGGATGTTCATATTTTGTCCGGTTATCCATGCATTAAAGATATCTATAAAATATTCTTGCAAGTAAGCAGTGTAAGATACTCTAGTTTGGCGTTATCAGAAGTCAGCCCATCGCCTTTATCTCATGACACGGTTAGCCGATGGTTAAAAAGTAGATGTTTCCGCCCTAAAGACCTATGGCGATTAGTTGAACCTTCTATAAGCGTGTTGCTTAATAGTGAAATAAGGGTGTTTCGGTGATTGAAGTAAATTTTACGCTGTTCTGAGATGGAAATTCCAAAGACCTGCGCTAAGGAGTAAGAAGGTATCATCAATAAAGGGTCTACGATTCCGTAAAATTTGGGTCATGCAACCGAGGCGCTTGATACCCGCGATGGCGTGTTCAACTGTAATACGGATGCCCGAGATTATTTTATTTTCTTGTTTTTGTTCAGGCGATAAAGGTCTTTTTCGAGTTCCTTTTTTTGGGATTTGTGTATTAGGATGCTGTTTATCTATACCTTGAAAACCGGTATCTGCCCAGATGGTTACCT
>NZ_NHNG01000165.1:0-2642 GCF_002287155.1 Arsenophonus sp. ENCA | reverse complement strand
ATGGGTAGAAAACTGATCCGCACCATTGGACAGGTGCGCGCTAATTTTGCCATGACGATGATGGCAGCATGTTACAACCTAAAGCGGTTGGCGTACTTCCAGAGCGCGTGCATCGTGGCTTTCTGACGCCCAGAATGGGTCAAATGGCCCTAGCCAGGGCAATGTGCGATAGAATCAGTAGCGTGATAATCAAAAAAAATCTAATTATTTAGAATGAAAGCCAAGGGTTAATTGAAAATCTTGAGTTTTTCGAGGTGCCCGTTAATGGAAAACCCGTTAGAATTGAAAAAGAAAAAAACAATTTCAATATAATATACGAAGGTATACAAGATCGTGACGGTAAAACATATCAATATATGACCGACAGGAATAAAACGTTTATTGAGCCTATATACACCACTTGGCACGTTCCAGACGGGTATGTTTTTGTCATGGGAGACAACAGAGATAATTCTTGGGATTCTCGCTATTGGGAAAATCCAGTGGGTACACCGAAAGAATTGAGGGGCTTATTGCCGACAAAAAACATTATCAGTCGCTACATGGAAACCGCGATTAACATCCCCTTTTTGAAAGAGGATTTTGATTTTGGACGTTTGGGATTAAATATAATGAGTGATGCTCAAAAAAATGGAGAGAAGTAACAATGATTTCATTAACCTTTAAAACCAATAATAAAAATCTGGTGGAAAGGTATAAAGACGCTCTGAACGTCTATGACGACTGGAAAACCAATACAAAAATATCATGTGTTGGGGCTGGATTTGGTAAATTTATGGGGATTGATTTAATGATCCCAATATTCTTTTTTCGCTCACAATCACTGGGTATTGTGAATGTAAATGATTTTGTGGAAATTTCCAAAGTCGGTTCAATCATGTCTTTTACAGAACAGGGCAAATATTCTGACTTCCACCAAAAACTCTCAGAATATAGCCAGTCCGCCTTACATGCGATGAAAGTAAAAAACACTTACGGGGACAAGGAAAATCACACGTTCAGCCATGCCGTGACATACACCTTGGATGCGTTTTCGATAGCGAAGCACATTGGCATCGAAACGCATAGTCAGGCGTGGTTGGTGGAAGACGAACTTATTCTTATTTATCCAACTCTGATTTTGGATAATGACATAAATTACAAAAAGTTAGCTGAAAATGAATGGTGCGAGATAAAATCGAGCGAGTTTAAAAAGCTCTACATGAAGGGATTATCGAGTGAAGTTAGGCATCCGATCTAATTTAACGGTTATATGCGGTGTTGTTTTTCTGCTGTTAACGGGCTTCGGGGCAAACACAAATACCCGCAATACCGAATTGGCTTACACGAACAGCAAACATCAGGATTTTACTGGATTCAGTAAAAAGAGTGATGAATTGTTGATAGTGAGAAACGAACTGAATCTAGATAACGGAAAAATAAAAGACTTTTATTTTTTGGATGGGAGTCAGGAAACTATAATGAAAGTAAGCCTTTCAACTATGCCGTGTTCCATGCTGCTGAAAAAGCATAATACATCATCGGGTCTGATGTGGTCCGTATTTGACATGAGTTGCGATGAAAACGAAGGTGATTATGCCAATTGAACACTTAATCACCAGCACGGTATTGTTCACCGCATTATCCGCAACAGCAATGTGAAAACTGCTTTTCATAGGAGATTCACTCACCTATTTTCTAGCAAAAACATACAGTAAAGTCGCTTCTGCGGATATGAGGACTGTGCTAGTAATGGAATATATTCAATACATGAACGGGCAACAAATAATCACCAACGAAGGCATACATGTGATCGATGCGAGTGCTAGGTTGACTTTTCAAACACTGACGTTCATGCAATAAAATCAAGGTAAAAAATGAAAAGAAGACGTTACAGGAAGAAAACACCGCCACTGAATATACATCTGTTCCTGTGTGCTCTTTATATCGCGGGTGCTGTTTTCATGGATTTTCACTTTATCGTTTTAGGGCACCTCGAAAAACTCAAGATTTTCAATTAACCCTTGGCTTTCATTCTAAATAATTAGATTTTTTTGATTATCACGTTACTGATTCTATCGCACATTGCCCTGGCTAGGGCCATTTAACCCATTCTGGGCGTCAGAAAGCCACGATGCACGCGCTCTGGAAGTACGCCAACCGCTTTAGGTTGTAACATGCTGCCATCATCGTCATGGCAAAATTAGCGCGCACCTGTCCAATGGTGCGGATCAGTTTTCTACCCATTTGTTCCATCGCCGCAAATGCATGTTCAACCCGTGCCCTAGTCTTTGCAATCCTGTGGTTTCGCCCTTGCTGAGTCTTGGACAACGGTTTGTTTCGATGGCCTTTACGCTGAATCTGGCTCCTATAGCCGTTTGCCTTCAGCCAAGCTTCCCGCTCCGCAGAGGGATAGCCTCGGTCGGCGTAGATATTGCGATTGGTGTTGGCCTTGTCAATGACCCTTTCGAAATGCTGACTGTCGTGGGTGCTGGCCGTATCGGTGACGATTTTTCTGATGAATTTGTACTTCTTATCCATGTTTACCGAAAGCTTATAGCCATAATGACTCTTACCGTGTTTTTTAGTCCACGTGGCGTCTAAATCTTTTTGTCGCCGCTTGGTTGGTTTCCAATGAGCAGGCATCGCTTCCTGCTTGAGTT
>NZ_NHNG01000738.1:0-9369 GCF_002287155.1 Arsenophonus sp. ENCA | reverse complement strand
ACTTGTCGATCGTCTGTTGGTGATACTGGTTTGCAAAGAGGTCATTCTTAATGGCGCTGCGTTTCTTCATGGTGGTTAGCTCAGTAGACCAGCTTCCGATAACTTTATCAGCAAAATCAAACTCGGCTTAGGTTTTTCGAGGTGCCCTAGAGTATCTTACACTGCTTACTTGCAAGAATATTTTATAGATATCTTTAATGCATGGATAACCGGACAAAATATGAACATCCTGATTTTTTCTTGTTTTTAAATTTATACTTCTTTTTTAGAGACTGCGAAACTCGTGTCTTAATTAAATTGTTCTCTGGTATGATGTAGTGATTAATTATTGATAATTTAATACTAAATAAAAGGAGCTGCGATGAATTCAGGATCCTTGAAAAAAACAAAAGCAAAAAAGTTAACTCAGCAAGTCGCTGAGGTTTTAGACACATTTTCTCATCCGACACTGCAAAGTAATCTGAGTACATTAAAAGCATTATGTCATTGTGTATTACTCGATGATGTTTTACATATTGAATTAGTCATGCCTTTTGCCTGGAAAACACCTTTTAAGTTATTAATTGAGCAGCTGACACCGCAATTACGAAAAATAACTAGCGCTCAAACAATAGAGTGGGAATTACGTCATAATATCAATACATTACGTAGGGCGAATAATTTGCCTGGTATTAATGGAGTGCGTAATATTATTGCTGTCAGTTCAGGTAAAGGAGGGGTTGGCAAATCAACTACAACAGTGAATTTGGCGTTGGCATTAGCGCAAGAAGGAGCGAAGGTAGGTATTCTGGATGCTGATATTTATGGTCCCTCTATTCCGACTATGTTGGCAACTAAAAATCAGCGGCCCACATCACCTGATGGACATCATATGGTACCGATAATGTCTTATCATGGGCTAGCAACTAATTCAATTGGTTATTTGATTAATGATGACAATGCGATGATATGGCGTGGTCCAATGGCTAGCAAGGCTTTGATGCAAATGTTACAGGATACCGAATGGCCAGATTTAGATTATTTAGTGATTGATATGCCACCTGGAACCGGTGATATTCAATTAACCTTAGCACAGAATATACCCGTTACCGCGGCGATTGTTGTTACCACACCACAAGATATTGCTTTGCTTGATGCGATGAAAGGCATCGCGATGTTTGACAAAGTGAAAGTGCAGGTATTGGGTATTGTTGAAAATATGAGTCTACATATTTGTAGCAATTGTGGCTACGTGGAGCCTATTTTTGGTTCTGGTGGTGCAGAAATATTGGCTGAAAAATACCAGTGCCAGCTGTTAGGTAAGATCCCGTTACATATTTCTCTGCGTGAGGATTTAGATCAAGGTCAACCGACAGTAATGCGCGATCCTAATGGTGAATTCGCTGATATTTATCGAGAAATAGCATCGACGATTTCTGCCCAAATGTATTGGGCAGGAGAGAAAATTCCCACTGAAATTGCTTTCCGTGCTATTTAAACTGATTAGTTTCATAACTTATTGCTTGAAAAAAATATGAAGTGATAATTATTAGGTCTTGTTATTAAAATTAGCCAGACCTAATTTTAAATGCTGGAAGATACTATAATAACCCCTTATAATTCCGGCGCTCATAATATTTAATTATATTAATTCCCATTATTTAAACTCAGGTTATTTAAAATGGCTGATCCAGCACATAAGTGCGCTATTGTCGGTATATCAGGTGCTTCAGCATCAGGTAAAAGTCTTATTGCGAAAACGCTTTATCATGAATTACGTACTCAAGTGGGTGACCACAATATTGGTGTGATCACTGAGGATTGTTACTATCGAGATCAACATGACATGCCGATGGAAGAACGAGTGAAAGTAAATTACGACCATCCCAATTCAATGGATCATGATCTGCTTTTTCATCATCTGCAATTGTTGAAGGCAGGCAAAGGCATTGATCTGCCACAATATGATTATACTCAGCATACACGTAAGCATGAAACCATGTTTTTTCAGCCTAAAAAAGTGATTATTATTGAAGGTATTTTATTATTAACTGATAAGCGCTTACGTAAGAATATGGATTTTGCCATTTATGTTGATACGCCATTGGATATTTGCTTAGTAAGAAGAATTAAACGGGATGTCAATGAACGAGGAAGAACATTAGATTCTGTTATTGAACAATATACTAAAACTGTTCGCCCAATGTTTCTTCAATTTATCGAGCCATCGAAACAATATGCAGATATTATTGTTCCTCGTGGTGGAAAAAATCGAGTGGCGATTGATATTCTAAAAGCTAAAATAGGGGAGTTCTGCCAATAATTATCTATAAATAGATTAGGCATTCTCGCAAGGAGATGGAAAAATGCGACTTTGTGACCGTGATATAGTTAAATGGCTTGATGAAAAGAAATTGGTTATTGAACCGCGCCCATCAATCGAACGGATCAATGGGGTAACCGTTGATGTTTGTTTAGGCAATAAATTTCGAATATTTCAGGGCTATACTGCACCTTATATCGATCTTAGTGGGCCCAAAAATGAAGTTAATGCTGCATTAGATCGGGTGATGAGTGATGAAATTACCTTAAGCCATGATGATGCGTTTTTTTTGCATCCGGGTGAATTAGCATTGGCGGTCACTTTAGAATCGGTCACTTTGCCTGATAATGCTGTTGGTTGGCTTGATGGCCGTTCTTCTCTTGCCCGCTTGGGATTAATGGTGCATGTTACTGCTCACCGTATTGATCCCGGTTGGTGCGGTCAGATTGTGCTAGAGTTTTATAATTCAGGTAAACTGCCATTGGCACTACGGCCGGGTATGGTTATTGGCGCATTAAGTTTTGAAGTTTTATCCGGTTCAGCTGAACGCCCCTATAATCGCCGTCAGGATGCAAAATATAAAAATCAACAAGGTGCGGTAGGGAGTAGAATTAGTGAAGATGATAAAAGTAATCATAAATTGTAATATTTTAAGTTAATTAATTCGGTGTTTAGCTGAAATCATGCTATAACCAAAATAATTTTATTTTCTCAGGTCACGGAAAATAAGCTATCTAAAGATGAAGTCATTAATTGTTTGTTTGAATACCATTGATGGAGACAGTGATGAAACGATTTTTGACCACATTAGCTATTCTGATGGTGGTTATTTTAGCCGGCTTAACGGCGCTAGTATTGCTCGTTAATCCCAATGATTTTCGTCACTATTTAATTGATAAAGTTGAACAAAAAAGCGGCTACCATTTAGTTTTTCAAGGCGAAATGCGTTGGCATGTATGGCCTAGGCTAAGTATTATTACTGGGCCGATTTCACTCACCGCGCCGGGCGCGACTAAGCCGGCCATTAGTGCAGATAACATGCGGCTTGATGTCTCCTTATGGCCGTTAATTTCCCACCAACTGTCTGTTGAACAAATTGTAATCAGTAATGCAGTTTTGCGCGCTACTCCTGATAGTGAAGCAAAATCAAATCCAGATGCCCCGATTGCACCAGAGGGTCTTAACCGTATTAGTAGGAAAAATAATAATGATAGCAAATGGTTATTTGAGATTAATAAAATAAAACTAACTGATAGTTTGTTAATTTGGCAGTTGGATAATGATACCCAGCTAAATATGCGTAATATTATGTTGTCGCTCAGCAGGGAAGATAATCGTTTTATTAGTGTTAATTTTAGTAGTAATGTAAGTAAGGATCAGCAAGATCTCACTTTTTCTTTAAAAAGTAAGTTAAATATTGCAGATTATCCGCATCAGATTGCTGCGGAAATCAATCAATTAGAATATAAAATTAGTGGTATTAATTTACCAACAGATGGCATTAGCGGCAATGCAACTTTATTGTTTGATTATTTGCATGATCAGCAACTAATATTAACCCTGTCTAATTTAGCTATTGACGTCAATGATAGTAATTTAACTGGAAATTTAGTGGCTCATTTAGGTAAATCACCAAATTATCAATTAAATATTACTTCCACAAAACTGGATCTAGATAAGATTTTAGGTTGGCAATCTTTATTACAACCTTTAACAGAGACAAAGATAACGCCTCAAGTAAGTCCTAAGCCTGTTATTGCGACGGTTGAAACCGATAGTTATGATTTAAGTTATTTAAAGCAATTCCCATTTCAAGCAACAATCTCTGCCGATAAACTTATATATCGAGGTTTAGTTGTTGATAGCTTTAAGTCTAAGATAACCAATAAAAAAGCGTTATTAAATATTAGTCAGCTAGAAGGTGGATTATTAGGTGGAAATTTTGAATTACCTATTAGTTTAAATTATCAAAATAGTCCGGTTATTGTCACGGCTAAGCCCAAATTTAATCATGTTAGGTTGGCCCCGTTGCTGCAATCCTTTGACATGCCGACCAAACTAGATGGTTCATTGATGTTAGCAGCAAATTTATCAGGACCTGGATATGATAAATTTGCGCTGCTAAATTTGTGGTCCGGTAACGCTAATGTAATGTTATCCAAGGCACAGTTAACAGGATTAAATATAGCTTCACTGATCCAACACGCCTTTTCACGCCTTACTGATAAAATTGATACCCCGCAAAATCTTGACGAAAATACGCAAATTGAAAATTTAACCGTTGATACAAAACTTAATAAAGGAATGCTATCGTTCTCAAATCTGGTTGCTTCTTCAGACGCTATGAGTATCGATGGTAACGGTTGGCTAAATTTAGCTGGGAAATCAGCAGACGTGAAATTGCTGGTTAATATCAATAAAGGCTGGCATGGAAATGATAATTTTATTAATAAAATTAATCAATTGGCCATTCCTCTGCGTATTTATGGTAAGTGGAAAAATTTACAATATCAATTGAATATTGAAAAATTGCTGCGTGATGAGTTTCAATCGCAAGCTAAAAAAGCACTAGATAGTTGGTTAGACAAAGAAGTTAAATCGCAAAATTAGTTTTAGCTTAATATTCGACAAATGTAACGCGCTAATTAGCGCGTTATGTCTTATGTTAAGGTAATATTCTGTTTAACATCATTTTTAGCCAGTTGCAGGGGGGTAATCAACACTTTTTTAAGGCGGTGGCTGGTGACTTCCAACGGTTCAAAAATCCAATTTTCAATTTTGATACGTTCACCTACCACAGGCATTCGTTGTAGATGCTCCATTAATAATCCGGCAATTGTCTCATATTCACGTTTTTCATCAAGAGTAATTGGCACATACAGGATCAGATCCTCTAAAGGCATAAAGCCATTAGCAACCCAACGGCTATCCTCTAATTGTTGAATATCATGACGAGAATCCACCTCTGCTTCGCTGATTGGCATATTACCGGCAATAGTTTCCATAATATCCGTCAGCGTAACAATTCCTTCGACAGAGCCAAATTCATCAACTATAAAGGCAAAATGGGTATGAGCTTTACGAAACTGCTCTAATGCCTGAAGTAGTGATAAGCCTTCAGGGAAAATTAGTGGCTGGGTAATTAAGGCATGTAGGTTAAGTTTTTGCTTTTTTAATTGTTGATTTAATATGTCGATAACGTATATAACCCCGACCGGTTCATCACTTATCGATTCATCTGTAACAACAAGACGGGTATGTGGTGTTTTTTCTAGCAATGAAAGTAACTTATCGGCAGGCTTGTTGATATCAATGTATTCAACGTCATGGCGCGAAGTCATAATACTACTAACATTACGTTGAGCGAATCCTAATAAACGAACAATCATTTGTCGTTCTTGTGGATCAAAAATACCATTATTATCAGCGATTAAATCAGAGGTGCGATGATCTAATTCAGCACGTTCATGTTGACCATCTAAAACCCGCAATACTGCTTCTGCGGTTCTTTCCCGCAGTGATTTGGTGCCTTTTAAAAAACGGCGGCGATTAAATAATGCAAATTGGTTAAGTGATTCGATCATAATAGAGAAACCAATAGCAGCGTATAAGTAGCCTTTCGGTATCAAATAACCAAACCCTTCAGCAACTAAGCTAAAACCGATCATCAGTAAGAAACTGAGACAGAGAATAACAATAGTAGGATGAGTATTAACGAACAGGGTTAATGGTCTACTAGCGATAATCATTAAGATCATAGCAATAGTGACTGCAGCAATCATAATGCCAATATGTTCAACCATACCTACGGCAGTGATTACCGAATCAAGTGAAAAAATAGCATCTAATACAATAACTTGCGCGACAACAGCCCAAAATTTAGCCGTTTTGCGTTGCTTGCCAGATCGTTCGTCTTTACCTTCTAATCGTTCATTAAGCTCCATAGTGGCTTTAAAAAGCAGAAACAGCCCGCCACCAAGCATCAGAATATCCCGCGCACTAAATGGGTGACCCCAAATATTAATGATAGGATTGGTTAGTGAAACGAGTAAAGTGAGACTAAACAATAAGATGATGCGCATAAATAGTGCGCAGGTTAAACCAGTTATTCTTGCTTTATTACGTAATTTAGCCGGTAATTTATCAGCTAAGATAGCGATAAAGACTAAATTATCAATGCCAAGCACGATTTCGAGTACGATAAGAGTAAGAAGCCCCGCCCACATCGTAGGATCAGCGATCCATTCCATAAAATTTATTTTACCTTCTAATATGACGGCTTATGCCGACCTTTAGAATAATGGGCACTTTGAACAAAAATTTCAATATAATAACGTTTTTTTAATCGTTTTTAGCCGAAATATCGTGTCCTTGAAGACATGAAATCACTATCACCAAACTATAGAGTAAGTTAATATATCAATACGTAAAAATATATTTGCTCGTTAATTGTGGGTAATGAATTGTCAGACAGGAGTTTTTCATGTCAAAACAACAAATTGGTGTAGTTGGTATGGCTGTTATGGGACGTAATTTAGCGCTCAATATTGAAAGCCGAGGTTACTCTGTTTCGATTTTTAATCGTTCTAAAGAAAAAACCGATGAAGTGATCGCAGAAAATCCAGGTAGAAAATTAATTCCGTGTCATACAATTGAAGAATTTGTTGATTCATTAGAAAAACCACGTCGTATTTTATTAATGGTGAAAGCGGGTGAGGCGACAGATAAAACCATAGCTTCCTTAACACCTTATCTGGATAAAGGTGATATCCTGATCGATGGTGGTAATACTTATTTTCAGGATACTATTCGACGTAATCAAGAACTTTCAGCACAAGGTTTTAACTTTATTGGGACCGGCGTTTCTGGTGGTGAAGAAGGTGCATTAAAAGGGCCTTCTATCATGCCTGGTGGACAGAAACAGGCTTATGATTTAGTGGCACCTATCTTGCAACAAATTGCAGCTAAGGCCGATGGTGAGCCCTGTGTCAGCTATATTGGTCCTGATGGTGCAGGTCATTATGTAAAAATGGTGCACAATGGCATCGAGTATGGTGATATGCAGCTTATTGCTGAGGTATATTCAATACTTAAAAACGCATTAAAATTAAATAATGAAGAATTAGCTGATATTTTTACTGAATGGAATAAAGGGGAATTAAGTAGTTATCTAATCGAAATTACGGCCGATATTTTTCGTAAAAAAGAAGACCAGACCGGTAATTATTTGATTGATGTCATATTGGATGAAGCCGCTAATAAAGGAACTGGAAAATGGACCAGTCAAAGTGCCTTAGACTTGGGAGTACCTGTTACGCTTATTACTGAATCGGTATTTGCGCGTTATCTCTCTTTTTTAAAACAGCAGCGGGTGGCAGCAGCAAAAATCCTGACTGGGCCGGCTGTTAATTCATTTAAAGGTGATAAGCAGGAATTTATTGAAAAAGTTCGTCGGTCACTTTATTTAGGTAAAATCGTTTCCTATGCACAGGGTTTTCAGCAATTAAAAGCAGCATCGGATGAATATCAATGGCAGCTAAATTATGGTGAAATTGCCAGGATTTTCCGCGCTGGTTGTATTATTCGGGCGCAATTTTTGCAAAAAATTACTGATGCCTATAGCCAAAACCCATCTTTAGCAAACTTAATGTTAGCGCCTTATTTTAAGAATATTACTGATGAATATCAGCAATCATTACGGGATATTGGCTGTTTTGGTATACAAAATGGTATTCCATTACCTACGCTTACAGCAGCAATTTCTTATTATGATAGTTATCGCTCTGCTTTTTTACCGGCAAATTTGATTCAGGCACAACGTGATTATTTTGGCGCTCATACTTATAAGCGGATCGATAAAGAGTGTATCTTTCATACTGAATGGATAGAGAAATAGGTCTATCTGAACTGATATAAAATCATATTGGATGGTCTTTATCATTAACGATAAAGACCATCTTTCTTGGCTTTGGGTTAGCACAAATGGACATATTGATTTGCTGCTTTTTTTTTGACTTTAATTTTATATCTATTCAAAAATAAATAGATTTACACATTATATTGTAATATAAAATATATTATTTTTTATAAAGTAATTCTGATTTTCAAATAAATCTATTGTTTTTTAATAAAACAAATAAACTTATTTGTTATTTGATAAAATTAACCATAAATAATTATGATTAATTTGCTATATTATGAAAACCACTAAGACTAAAAGAAATAGAAATAGTTTATCTTAGTGAATTAATGAATAAAATTTATTGTGATTTTTGTAATACATATCACATTTTTAACATATAAAAATAACTTATTCTTACAATAAAGAGATAAAAATTAAAAGAATAAATTGGATAATTTAATAAACTTATAAATTAATATTTATTATTAAGCTTGATAAAAATAAATATAGTTACTAATCTATAAATTTATATAATAAGTAGTTGTATGATTTGTTAGCGTGATTTTTTAATTTATAAATTATTAATTATTTTTTGTGTAGATATATTTCACCAATTGGATAATACAGTATGGATAAATTGACCCCATTCAAACCTTTACCAACCATAATTGCTATTATAATCACTCTCATCATCTGGTTTATTATTCCTACTCCTGATGGTGTTGAGGTAAATGCTTGGCAATTATTTGCGCTTTTTATTGGGACTATAATAGCTATCATAGGTAAAGCCTTACCAATAGGTGCAATCTCCATTATCGCAATTGCATTAATTGCTATTACGGGAGTAACTAATCCTAATAATCCGACGGAAGCCATTAATGATGCATTGAGCGGTTTTTCAAATCAACTTATTTGGTTGATAGGTATTTCAATAATGATTTCTGTTAGTCTTAATAAGACCGGTTTAGGTGCCCGTATTGGTTATTATTTTATTTCTTTATTTGGCAAAAAGACCTTAGGGCACCTCGAAAAACCTAAGCCGAGTTTGATTTTGCTGATAAAGTTATCGGAAGCTGGTCTACTGAGCTAACCACCATGAAGAAACGCAGCGCCATTAAGAATGACCTCTTTGCAAACCAGTATCACCAACAGACGATCGACAAGT
>NZ_NHNG01000012.1:0-2650 GCF_002287155.1 Arsenophonus sp. ENCA | reverse complement strand
CATAAACGATTATCTCGTAACAGCCGCTCTTTGTTGATCATTTCAAACCTTTATTCTCTAAGTTAAACCTCTTTTTATTCTCAATAGCGTGACAAAAAATGCAAGTCTCTATTCAGCAACTAGTTTAGTATGACTACATCGTTTTCCGCCATACTGCGGATCGCCGATACCGATTTGTTAAAGAGCAGGCGCAATTGTCAAAGGCACCTCTACCAACACTGGATATTTTCAGAATCAGGTCGCCAGGAAAACGTGGGCGAGGGAAGATGATGACTTAAAAAACAAGGGGCTAAAATAGAGAGAACCCCTATTTTTCAGAAAAAATAAAACATTTAAAATCAATTTCTTACAAGGTATGGTCAATAAAAATATATATTTATCAAATAGATAAAAAAGACACTAAAGTAACGCCCTGCAATTTAGTTAATAATCTTGCAGAGCGTTTATTTGTTGAAATTATCTAGAAGCGATTAACCTAATAAAGCTATCTTGGATGATAAAATTAAATAATGCCTTTAATTCAGAAGAAGAGTGAAGCTCATACTTATGCATTGCGCTATTCAAATGAGCGTCTATTGTTCTTGCGCTTACATTCAGTTTTAAAGCTATCTCGCTTCTTGTTAACCCGACCCTAAAAAGTGATAAAATTTCTATTTCTCTTTTAGAGAGTTTTGGAAATAGTTCTGAGTAAGGCGTGAAATCTTCAATCCGAAAATACTTCATCATTCCCCCTGTTCATTTAGCGTAATCGTCAGAGCACATCGCTCTGACGACGAGTCTTAAACGCTAATGACCTGACTACCAGAAGGCAGAAATTCAGGAGGAAGGTATCGATTTATACCGTTGGCGCGGCAATAGTTTCTAAATTGCCTGCCATTATGCACACCCGATTTTTGATAAATTGATTGCAAGTTGTTTTCTATTGTCCGATGGGAAAGATTAAGCTTCCTCCCAACTTCTTTGCTGCTTAATCGCTGTAGCGTACAAAAGATAATCTGGCGCTCTCGCTGGCTAAACATGTTATCTGACTGGATAAGATTAATGGTATAAGGGGTCTCACCCTCGATATATTCAAGCAGCGATAAAAACAGGAAGGGCTGAGCATAAAAAAATGCCCCTTCGTAAACATCTTTCTCATCGAAGCGCGGAAAAAAATCAAACCGCCACGGTTGGGGTGATTGTTTATAACCGCCGGGTAACGTGCTCAGCAACGATAACGGCAATCTTTTATTGCGAACGACTTCCTCGTGTGCATGAAAAACATCCAGCACCTGAGATGATTCCACCGTCATCCCCAGAATATCCGTCATCGAGGCATTGGTATAATCCTGAGATTTCGCATCAGTAAAGCCACAGGGGATCGTTAAACTTTGGCAAAATTGCTTGATGGGGCTGTTCATGCGACACCCCCTATTTTCAGAAGGGATGCACGTTGACACGGCGTCAAATGGCGTGAAATACGCGCAAATTTAGCGAGTATCGCGGGTCTTGCATGACAAATACGCTTGCAGAAAATGGGATGCAAATTTTTAGCGCTAGTTTTAGGGGTAGTAGCCATAATAGCAACCTCCAAGGAATAGCTGGTTTTGCTACCACTGGAGTTTCGACACTCGTGGGTGGTAGCCCAGACGGGGGTCGAAAACCGGCTTCCTTGGATACCGGCCACCCCGAAGGGTGCCCCGCCTGAGCTACCATTGTTTTACAGGTACGCTAAGGCGTTTTTGCGACATAAAAAAAGACGCCCGGCGCGTCATAGGTCGCCCAAGAAATGCTCGGGTTTCGACTCCCGATTAACCATTGAGGGTTAATGCGCCAATTATAGCAACGGAGCAGAAAAGCGGCAAGGCTATCTTAATAGAGGTGGGTGTATTTTAAGTGTAATACTTAGCAGTATTTATACTGACTTAAAACGCCATAATTTGTCAGTGCCAACTTTTATGCCTATTCTTGGCGTGACAATATACTCTGGTTGACTCTTGGAATCGTAAACACAAAAATCATGACACTGCGTTAAATCAATCTGGTTATTATTTTTCGTAATATTTAATTTTTTGCAGAGTTTACCCGGCCCATCCAAAGTAATAACGGTGGGTTTGTATAAATCAATGCCACGAATTAAAACCGCTGCTGGAAAACCTTCACGCTCGGTCACAATATTCAGGCAATGATACATACCGTAGATAAGATAAACATAGGAAAAACCGGCAGCACCAAACATGATTGCTGTCCGGGGCGTATAGCCTCTCGCCGCATGGCAGGCCGGATCATCTTGTCCAATATAGGCTTCGACTTCATTGATAACCCCGTAATAGTCAGCAAATTTTAAAACTTTTCCCAACAAATCCTTTGCTACACAAAGCGTATCACGCTCATAAAATGAGGCTGTCGCAAAAGGGGTGGAATTTTTTTTTCAACAATATCCCACCGTGCAGATTTTCTCTTTTTCTGATTTTAGTTTGTACAAATAATAGACTGAAAATCATCCATAATATCAGAGCAACCGCTCTTGATAAGTTATAGGCCATTGCATGCAGGGTAAATTCGAGCTTTACCGCTAATAATCCCTTACGCCGGAAACGTTCCAAACCCTGAATTCCCCGCAATGCTGAAAACACAGGTTCAACCATGCTCTTTCGCTGATTCAAGATTT
>NZ_NHNG01000015.1:0-2662 GCF_002287155.1 Arsenophonus sp. ENCA | reverse complement strand
TACAGGTTTCGATCTTGACCAGCGGGTCACCCAACTTGTCGATCGTCTGTTGGTGATACTGGTTTGCAAAGAGGTCATTCTTAATGGCGCTGCGTTTCTTCATGGTGGTTAGCTCAGTAGACCAGCTTCCGATAACTTTATCAGCAAAATCAAACTCGGCTTAGGTTTTTCGAGGTGCCCATTATTAAATAAAAGATTCTTAAACTTAATCACAGAATACTTTTTTACTGTTAAAATTAAAAATCACTGCGTATTAGGTAAATTGTCGTTGATTGTGTTTGTAGGAATACAATTATCAGAATTGTCAAAACGTATAAAACATTTAGTGCTTGATTTTCTATTTGTATCTTTAGTTATATTGCCATTTTCAGCTAATGATAAATAACTAAAGGATAAAAAAAACGTAACAATAATAATTTTGTACAATGATTGCATAATTTACGCTCCATATATAAATAAAATTTATTAACTAATAATACCCAACTTAATATGGTAACTCAATAGCATTAGTGTAAAGGCAATAAAATTCTATCAAGATGTAAGTATTGTATTTTTTATATAACTTTTTACACTACCAGCGTGAGAGACTATTTGGTAGTTAACCAATAAAAATTTTCTTAATACTAAATATAAAATAAAGGATAAATTTCATATTATTCGGCATCCACTTTTCCTGTCGTAAAAGAGGATGCGCTAAAATGAAAGTGCTAGCGGGAATGGTTGGATGCAAAAGTTTCATTAGCCACAGCTGCTAGCTGTGGCTGTTCGGATGATAAGAAAGAAATTGTCAAAGTTGTTTAATCGTGGATGCTTCTTCTTTTCGGGGGAGTTTGTAAGTAAAAAACGTAGCTAAAAGCAACCAGCATAACCCGCAAAATAAATTTAGCAAATTAAAGGCACCTTCATCTCTCCATAGATAAACTATTTTGGCAAGCTCTATGCCTAAAATAAATATTACCATGTTAATGATGCCCATAGCGGCAGAAACAGTGCCTTTGCTGACATCACTGGAAAATAAAGTTAATCGGATTAAACAGGCGTTCGTCATTCCAAGCCCGAATGCGTATACAGTTAGACCCGCCGTTATCCATAGGTAAGCGCCTGATGAGGAAAATATTGAACTGGCAGCTATTATCAGACCAATGATTATCGGCTTACCACCAAATTTAATTAACTGAACTAAAGTTTTTTTTCCAGTTAGACGGCTTAATGTTAGGTTACCAATAATTAATCCACCGAAAACTGGTATTTGTAATAATCCATAGATCAGCATTGAGAGCTGTTCTCCACTTATGATAATAACAGGGGAGAGTGCTATCCAAGCTAGTAGTGGTACGGCGGCAAATCCTATCGCAAGTGCGCCGCTGATAAAATGCTGATTCTTCAGTACCTGTTTATAATCACGCCATAAATGGGGAAAAGATAATGTTTCCCCTTTTTGCGTTACGGTTTCTGGCATGAAGAAAAATAAGCCGACGAATGCGATCAAAGCTAAAATAGCAAAAATAATAAATATGCCTTGCCAGGGAAGGATATTGATTAAAGTAGCGCCGGCCAATGGTCCCAGTAATGGTGCTATTAAAGCCACATTGGCCATTAGTGCAATAATTTTGACGCAGACGGTTTCGTTGAAAGCCTCTTGAATAGTTGCATAGCCGACTGAACCGATAAAGCACAGCCCAATGCCTTGTAAGAATCGCATGGCAATGAATTGCTCAATATTCGAAACGAGCAAAATGGCTAAACAGCTAATAATAAAAAACAAGACGCCAATGAGCATAATTGGACGTCGACCACGTCTGTCTGATAATGGGCCAAATAACCATTCTAAGAAGACGCCCCCGGCCAGAAATGCTGTCATGGAGGTGGGGATCCATTTTACGCCAGCATTGAAATTTGCTACCACTTCTAACATGGCGGGTTGGATCATATCGTTAGCGATGTACACGCTAAATTCAAATAACGTTAAACTTAACGGAAAGAATATACGTTCTGACTTTGACAAAGAGGATGTGCGCATGAGTTTATTCTTATTAAAATAGGTAACTGTATGGCTCGCTTTGAGTATTGATATAATAGTCAATAACGGACAGGTGTGATTTTATTTCAATTAGTATAACAAAATCCAGTTTCTTTTATCGCACAGTAGATTAAGGTAAGCATGGAATTTTAGTGCTCTTATTACACTATATCAGATATTTTGTAGTCGAAATTTTTTAGCGATAGCGACCCATTTTAGGATTTGGCTGTTATTTTCTATAATATTATGTGCATTATCAAGGAGCAGGTCGATTATATAAAAATGATGGTCGCCATCTTTGTCGATAAAATAAGAATAAATAATAAATGCATCACTGGTACTGTTCCACTGTGGCCCATTCCCAGTCGAAACGCAACAAACCCATAAAACGTTATGCAGCCATTAGATGAGCTAAAAATACTTCATTTGGAGAAAAATAGCCCAACGATTTTCGTCCCCGAGTATTAAGTATGTGCTCAAGTTCTGCAATCTCGTTGTCCGTGACTGAGTTGAAATCCGTTCCTTTTGGGTAAAAACGGCGGATAAGTCCGTTACTGTGTTCATTTAAACCACGCTCCCATGAGTGATAAGGCCTGGCAAAGAAGACATTAGCACCGGTGATCTCAGTTATCTGTTTATGCA
>NZ_NHNG01000093.1:0-2485 GCF_002287155.1 Arsenophonus sp. ENCA | reverse complement strand
TAAAGCTCGAATTTACCCTGCATGCAATGGCCTATAACTTATCAAGAGCGGTTGCTCTGATATTATGGATGATTTTTAGTCTATTATTTGTACAAACTAAAATCAGAAAAAGAGAAAATCTGCACGGCGGGATATTGTTGAAAAAAAATTCCACCCCTTTTGCGACAGCCTCTTTCAATTAATAAAATCGATAGTCACTATCGTCTCTTTAAAGTGCAAGAGATGGAACTGCGAGAAGGTGATAGAGTGAAATCAACCGGTGTGTTTGGCCAAAATATCCAGGCGGGAAAAACCTTTACCATTACCGAGCTAAAAAAAGGCAATTTTTTATTTGCCGATAAAATCATCATGGAAGATGAGCACGGTAAAAAAGCGTCATTCACCCCAAAAGCAGACAGCAAACTGGAATACCACTACTGTGAAGCGTTTGGGAATAGCCTTGATAAGAATCAAACGGTCATTGCGGTGTTTAACGAAAAAGAAGTGAATAATTCGACCATCAACCAGATAAGACGCAGCGGGAAGAATATTATCGGCATCACTGGTTTGGATAACGAAAGTATCCAAAAACGGTTACAGCAAAGTGAAATTAGCACTACCGTGCTCTCTGATATCCAGCAAGGCAATGAATCCTTCATAAAAGCCGCCGATGTCGCAAAACATAATGTCACCCCTGATATCCAGAAACAGCTAAACATCGCCATTGACCGGCGGACGAAGTCAAATATAGTCTTTAATAGCCTGGATGTCGTTGCTGATGCAGCAAAATCCAGTGATTTTTCGTTTGAGGATTGTGTAAAAGCCTTTAAAGAGCGGCTAAGAAAAGGCGAGGTAAAATGGGTGGATAAAGCAACACACGAATTTTATGGACGCTTTATTCGCAAAGAAGATTTTGATAATGAGGTCAAAATATTCTCGCAGATTTTACAGGGCAAAAACAGTCAATTGCCGTTAATCCAAAATAAAGAAAAACTGCATTTTACCGGATTAACCCAAGGCCAACAGAAAGCCGCCGAAATGGTTTTAACCTCAAAAGACCAGACAATCATGATACAAGGCTATGCGGGAGTCGGGAAAACCACCCAGTTTAAAACCGTAGCACAAGCACTTAACGATAATCGACCCGATGTTACTATCATCGGACTCGCACCCACCCATAAAGCCGTCAATGAATTACAGGCAGCAGGCATAAAATCCCAAACCATTGCCAGTTTCCTGATGGAAAAGCACCAGAACAATCTAAAAACATCGTATAAAAATACCCTATTTGTGATTGATGAAGGCTCGATGATTGGCAATAAAACCCTGGCAGAATTGCTGCTTAACATCACGGATAATGCAGGAAGAGTCGTTCTCTCTGGGGATGCAAAACAGCTAAAAGCCTTCGAGCGGGGCGCACCCTTTGCCCTTGCCTGGCAACGAAGTGCCGCCGATAAAGTGGTGATGGACGAAATCGTCAGACAAACCCCCGAATTAAAACCCGCTATTGAAGCAATCATTGCCGGAAACACACAAAAATCATTGGATATTATTCGTCAGGTTTCCCCTGACCGGGTAGCAAGGAATAATGGTGCTTTTATCCCCGAAAGCGCAATCATGAAGGGTGATTTATCAGGTAAGCCACAGGAAAACGACAATCAAATGATAAAAATGGTGATTGATGACTATGTGGGTAGAACGAAAGAAGCGCGTGATAACACAGTGATTATCACCCCGTTAAATGCCGATCGAAATCAGTTAAATGAAAACATTCATGCGGTGATGCAAAGTCAACAGATGCTGGGTAAATCAGCCCTTATTCCTGTTTTACAACGCATCAACCATCAGGAAGCGGATTTAAAAGATAGCCATTTTTGGCAAAACCAGCAGGGTCACATCGCAAAAATCAATCAACACTATTTTGAGATAACAGGGGTTTCAAAAGAAGGCGTTGTTAGCCTGATAAATCGGGAAAATAATCAGGAGAAATACCTGTCACCGCTTGAAGTGAATCCTGCCGTCGTCGCACTCTTTGAAGACAAAACCATTGAAGTCTCAGAAGGTGAAAAAATCCGCCTCACCACAACCGATAAAGACCGCAATATTGCCAATAACGACAGGGGCATGATAAAGCGGATTGAGGACGATAAGCTCTATATTGAGTTAAACGGCAAGCTCGTCACCTATCAACCACAAAAAGAATACGCTGACAGACATCTGGATTACACCTACGCCATCACAAGCTATGCCTCACAAGGCGCTTCTTATCCGTATGTCATCGTCTATGAAGGCTCACGTACCCTCGCAGCAATGGATAATACCTATGTGGAATTATCCCGTGCAAAAGAACACGTTCAGCTTTATTTATCAGATGGTAATGCGTGGATGGAAGCCCTCACAAAAAATTCCGGTGACAGAGTAACCGCGCATGACATTTTGAATAAACAGGAAGACCAACTGGCTAGAAATGAAATCAGAATTTGGGATAACAGCAAAGAAGTAGGCA